>NZ_JBUDPI010000143.1:0-8605 GCF_054919635.1 Halochromatium sp.
ATCGCGCTGCCCTCGGTCTGTTTCAGGAAGTCCGGCTCATCCCAGCCGAAGAGCTCGATCAAGGTGGCGGTGTCGAGGCCGTGGCGGGCGAAGAAGTCGCTCTCCTCGGTGAGCCGCGCGAATCGATTCCAGGGGCAGCAGAGCTGGCAATCGTCGCAGCCGTAGACGTGATTGCCAATCTTCGGGCGCAACCATTCAGGTATGGGCCCGAAATGCTCGATCGTCAGATAGGAGATGCAGAGCCGTGCATCGAGTTGACAGGGCGCGATGATGGCCTTGGTCGGGCAGACGTCGATGCAGGCCTGACAGCGGCCGCAATGCTCCTCGGCAGCGGCATCGGGCGGCAGCGGCAGATCGCAGTAGATCTCGCCGAGGAAGAACCAGGAGCCAGCCTGGCGGTTGATCAGATTGGTGTGCTTGCCGATCCAGCCCAAGCCGGCCTTCTCGGCCAGCGGCTTCTCCATCACTGGCGCTGAATCGACGAAGACGCGCCAGCCATAGACCCCGATCTGCGACTCGAGCCGTTGCGCCAAGCGCTTCAGCCTTGCACGCAGCACCTTGTGATAATCGCGCCCGAGCGCATAGCGCGAGACGAAGGCCCGCCCTGGGTCGGCCAGCGCGGCGTCCATTACCTGCTG
This sequence comes from Halochromatium sp., assembly GCF_054919635.1. Taxonomy (NCBI): domain Bacteria; kingdom Pseudomonadati; phylum Pseudomonadota; class Gammaproteobacteria; order Chromatiales; family Chromatiaceae; genus Halochromatium; species Halochromatium sp. The sequence continues at coordinate 639 of NZ_JBUDPI010000143.1, forward strand.
ATGCTCGGGCAGATAGTCCATCCGCGCCGAGATCACTGATAGGGTGCCAGGCACCAACTGTGCAGGGCGTGTGCGTTTGCGACCATGCCGGGCCATGTACTCCATGTCCCCATGCATCGACTCGCCGAGCCAATGCTGCAACCGGTTCTCAGCCTGAGCAAGATCGCAGTTGGTGACGCCGATCTGCTGAAAGCCAAGCTCGTGCCCCCAGCGTTTGAGATCGCGCTTGAGCGCCTCGAGCCGCTCTGGCGATAAGGGTTGGCGTTGCTCGACGGGCATGGTTCTCGGCGGCCGCGACAAAGAGCGGTAGCGGACTAACGCTTCGTGATCACAGTGCTCAGCATAGGCGATCTGCTCCGTCGCTGGCCAGTTGTGGATCAAGCCTGCGTCGAGCCAATCCTTGCGCTGCGACAGACTCTGATTGAGATCAAACGGGCCGAAGATCGTGCTCGATATACTGGCGCGTTTTTTGCGCCCAGCTGCCTCAATCGATGCGTCTAGATGGGCCAATCGCTGCGACTAGACCCTGGGTCGCGTGGTGAGAGGATGCTGAATGAAACGGTTGCTGTCGAGGATTGGACCTGCGGTGACTTTGGCCCTGTTGATGACCGGGGTGATGACCGGATTGATGACCGGGCTGAGCACGGCGGTCATGGCGCAGGTCGAGGACGTTGGCGAGCTGGACCCGATCGTCGTCACCGCGGCTCGCACTGCGCAGACCGCCGATGAGACCCTGGCCTCAGTGACGGTGATCGACCGCCCGGAGATGGATCGGCGCCAGTCGCGCACCATGAACGATGTGCTGCGCGGACTGCCCGGCGTCGAGATCGCCACCAATGGCGGCCTTGGGCATAACACCTCGGTTTACCTGCGCGGTACCCGGCCGGATCATACGCTATTAATGATCGATGGCGTGCGCGTCGGCTCAGCGAGCAGCGGCTTTCTGCCCTGGGCCTCGATCCCGCTCGGGCAGGTCGAGCGGGTCGAGGTGGTGCGCGGCCCGAGCTCCAGTCTCTACGGCTCGGAGGCGATTGGCGGCGTAGTCCAGGTCTTCACGCGCCGAGGGCAAGGTGGACCACTGACCCCCAGACTCCTGCTAGGCGCCGGAACCCACAATACCGCCAACGCGCAGTTCGGACTCTCCGCGGGCACCGAGACCGACTATGGCACAGGCTGGTTCGATGTCGGCCTCGGCTTCGAGCAGACCCAAGGCTTCAACGTCTGCTCTGGTCGACCGCGCAGTGCGGGCGGCGGGGGCTGCGGTGTCTACGAATTCGATGACGATGGTTACCGCAACGGCAATGGCTCGCTGCGTGCCGGCTGGACCTTCTCGGACCGGCTTGAGCTGGACATCAATGTCCTGCGCTCGGTCGGCGATCTCGACTACGACGGCAGCCTGTTCTACGGCAACGAGCAGCGTCAGGTGCTGCAGGTGGCCGGCGTCAACGTCGTCGCCAAACCGCTCGACCCCTGGACACTGACCCTGCGCGCCGGGCGTAGCTGGGACGACAGCGAGGTATTCGCCGACGGCCTCTTCATCAACCGGCTCGATACCCGTCGCGATCAGCTCAGCTGGCAGAACGATATCGCCTTCGCGCCGCAGCAGCTGGCAACACTCGGTATCGATTACCTGCGCGATGAGCTCAGTACCCCGACCGCTTACGACGAGACCTCACGCGAGACCACCGGTGTCTTCGGCCAGTACCTTGGCAGCCTGCTCGGCCAAGACCTGCAGCTCAGCCTGCGCCATGACGACAATGATCAGTTCGGCGGCAAGACCACCGGCAACGCGCTCTGGGGCTACGGGTTCGACAATGGGTTGCGCCTGACCGCCGCCTATGGCACGGCCTTCAAGGCGCCGACCTTCAACGATCTCTACTATCCCGGTTACGGTAATCCCGATCTCGAGCCGGAAAACTCGCGTAGCCTCGAGCTCGGTATCTCGGGTCGCCATGGCTGGGGGGCTTGGGCGCTCAATGCCTACCAGACCGATGTCGACGACCTGATTGCCTTCGATCCCGCAACCTTCTCCCCGAAGAATATCGACCGGGCGCAAATCCGTGGCCTGGAGCTCTGGGGAACGGCCGATGTGGCGGGTTGGCTGCTCGATGCCAACCTGACCCTGCTCGATCCGCGCAACGCGAGCGACGGGCCGAACAACGGCAACCTGCTGCCAAGGCGTGCCCAGCAGACGTTCAGGCTTGATGCCGACCGTCAGTTCGGCAAGATCGGCGTTGGCGGCACGCTGTTTGCCGCTGGCCGCCGTTTCGACAACGACGCCAATACCGTCCGTCTCGATGGCTATACGCTGTTCGACCTGCGCGCCGATTACGCCTTCACCGAGGCGCTGCGGATCGAGGGTCGGATCGAGAACCTCTTCGACGAAGACTACGAGACCGCTGCCTTCTTTAATCAGCCGGGCCGAACAGTCTTCGTTTCCCTTCGCTACGTGCCCTAGGACAGGAGGAATTGCCGTGAGCCTTGACCTCGATTGGCTTCAAGCCCCGGCCGCAGCGGTTGATCTGCAGGCGCGGGAAGCGGCCATCAGCCGCCAAGGCGAGCTGACCAAGCCGCCCGGCTCACTCGGACGGCTCGAAGAAGTCGCCATCCAGCTTGCCGCCTTGCAAAGGCGAGCGCAGCCCGCGCTGGAACAGGTGCAGATCGTCGTTTTCGCAGCGGATCATGGGATTGCAGCGGCAGGCGTCTCGGCGTTTCCTCAGGCGGTCACAGCGCAGATGATCGCCAACATGGCCGCTGGGGGTGCCGCGATCAGTGTACTGGCGCGCCAGATCGGCGCCGGGATCGAGCTGGTCAATCTCGGTACCGTCGCGCCCGTGGCGGCGCATCCGCTGATCCGAGAGGCGGTGATCGCTGCGAGTACCGCCAACCTCGCCGAAGAACCGGCGATGTCAACCGAGCAGCTTGGGCTAGCGCTGGCCGAGGGCGCCGCAGCGGCTCAGCGGGCGAGGGTGGCCGGTGCCGACCTGTTCATTGCCGGAGAGATGGGCATCGGGAACACCACTGCGGCAACGGCGCTGACCTGCTCACTGCTCGGATTGCCCGCTGCCGATCTCGTCGGCCCCGGCACCGGCCTCGATCGCGGTGGGATCGAGCGCAAGCGGCTGTTGATCGACCGGGCCCTGGCACGGCATCGCGATCAGCTGCAGCTGGATACGCCGTCCCTGAAGACGACCACTGCGCCGAGGGAGGGCTCGATCGCCAGGTCGTTCGAGATGACAACGAATGCCCTGGCGCATCTGGGTGGCTTTGAGCTCGCGGCCATGGCGGGTGCCTATGTCGCTTGCGCCCAGCATGGTGTGCCGATGTTGATCGATGGCTTTATCAGTTCGGCTGCTGCCTTGGCTGCCAGTCGAATCTGCCCTGGCGCTGCGGATTGGATGTTGCTCGCCCACGCGTCTGCCGAGCCTGGACATCGGGCCATGGTTGAGGCGATCGGTCTGCGGCCGCTGCTCGATCTGGAGATGCGCCTCGGTGAGGGCAGCGGTGCGGCCGCGGCGGTGCCACTGCTGCGATTGGCCTGTGCGCTGCACGCGCAGATGGCGACCTTCGCCGAGGCCGGTGTTGCCGCGAAGGGCAGCCATGACTGAGTCGTTTCCTGGCGATGGCCTGTTATCGGGCTGCTCCCTGGCAGGCCATGGCTAAGCCGGAGAACGCAGACCTGCCATCTCGATTGATCGACCTGCTTCGTCATGGCGAGGTCGAGGGTGGTCCTTGTTTTCGGGGGCGACGCGATGATCCGCTGAATGCGGCCGGTTGGGCGCAGCTCGAGGCTGCGACTAGCATCGCTCCACGACCACAAAGAACCGACGGATCTCCAGCCTTGGAGGCTACTGACGAAGCGACGGTCAGGACAACAGCGGGTCCAGCCTGGGATCGTATCCTCTGCTCACCAGCTGCGCGTTGTGCAGGGTTTGCTGATCAGCTTGGAGCGCAGCTCGGGGTCCCCGTCGAGCATTGGGAGGCGCTGCGCGAGCGCGATTTCGGCGCTTGGGAAGGGCTGCGCGCGGACCAGATCCCGCTGCAGGATCTGACGCAATTCTGGGCTGACCCCAGCGCTTACGATCCGCCTGATTCGGAGCCGTTCGCGGCCTTTCGTCAACGGGTGCTCGACGGCTGGCGCCGGGTAATGGAGCAGCCCGGCGATCATCGACTGCTGATCACGCATGGCGGCGTGATCCGAGTCATCTTGGGCGGTCTGCTCGGCATTCCGCCGCAGCGGTTGCTCCTGATCGAGGTCCCAACCGCCTGCCTCTCAAGGGTTCGGCTGCCGATGGGATGCGGTCTGCCGAGCTTGGTGGCCCATGGCCAACTTGCTAGTGAGTCATGTTAGCCTTGGGCATCCTGACTGACTCACTCGGTACTGACTTGGGCTTCTAGGCTCGTCCCAGTCTTCTGGAGGTAACAGAATGCGCAACCCTCGCTTCATCTTCGTCGCCCTGATCTTCGCACTGCTCGGCACCAGCACGATTGCGGTGAGCGCGGCAGCTGCGACCTGTAATCTCAGCTATGAGCTCCCGGCTGACATCCCGCTCTTACTCCCATCAGCGACGCCAAGCGAGGATCAAGGCGCCTTTGATGAGCTGTCCTGGCAGACCTTCCTTGCGCTGAACGCCCCTCGCGTTGGCGCCAAGCCCAGTCTGCTTGGTGACAACCAGACGCAATGGGATCACTGGTCGTCGACCGTTGATCTCATCGAGTGTCAGAACGATCCGAGCAACTGTTTTTGTGCCGATGGTGTTTGTGGCTCCGGGGATCAGTATTACCCGCCAGCGTGCCAGGCCATACCCGACTTTCAGAGCTATCGCGTACTTGCCCAGCTCAGCAAGATCGATGACTCATTCCTCGAGGCAGGGCGCGGCGAGCTCTCGAACCACCCCGTGATCGATGCCAACGGCAAATTCCTGCGCTATGCGATCATGCTCAATCCCGTCGCCTATGAGTTCGTGGTCGATCATGGCCTCTATAACAAGGCGGGCTTTGGCTCGCTGAGCGAGCCTGTCGTCTTCCCCTGCGGTGACTTCAGCTATCAGGGAGGTGATCCAGCCGATCCAAGGATGGGCGCACTCGTGCTGAAGACCGCTTGGATGGATTTTGAGGATCAGGGCCAGGCGACCTCGTTCGCCCGAGGTCCTTACCACACCGAAGAGATGTTGGTCTATTCACCAGCTGAGCGCAGCGTGACTGGCGTTGAGAGCTGCGAGCTGAAGACGATGGCACTGGTTGGCATGCACATCGCTCACAAGACGGTTCGCCAGCCTGGCTGGATCTGGTCCACCTTCGAGCATCGAATGAATGCACCAGAATGCACGAGCTTGCCACCGCAGGGCGACCAACAAGGGAGCGGTCCAAACACCAACTGCCCAAGCGCGGTCAGTGGGGACTACAACCTGTTCGCGAAGGACTGCTCGGACGGTGCTGCGGGCTCCGCCGCCTGCCAGAGCTGCAATCAGGTGCCGGTCTCCAATTCGCCCGATCCGCAGCGTGTCTGTACCAGCTCGGAGGTTGACACTGGCCATCCTGAAAACACCGGCTGGTGTCTCGATCTGCCGCCAGCAGCCGAGCGGGGCAAGTCGAAGCTCTGCCGTCAGGTCCCGCTCAGCGTTGGCTATCCAACGGCCCACGCGTTGAACCAGGCCTGCAGCTCGGCACTGGGTCCGCAATCGGTGTGGAGCAACTATCAGCTGATCTCGACGCAATGGATCAACCAAGGCTCGATGACCTGCCAGAATGGTGTTGCCGCGCCCGGTCGCAGCCGTGAGGCGATCTTCCCGCAGGTCTTCCTACTTGCCGAGGGCGCAGAGCCTCAGCTTCGACCGTATCTCGCCAACAGCTCGATGGAGTCCTACGGTCGGTCAAACTGCATTGGCTGCCATATCCAGGCATCGATCAAGAATCCAGCCAATAAGAAGCTGAGCACCGATCTGATGTACTGGCTTCAGCTCGAAGCCTTCGCCACCGAGTAGACGTCGCCAACAGCGCCCGCACATTGAGCAGCCGGCATGGAGGTGATCTGCGGGCATTGGCCCAGCGCAGTGGGCGATCGGCTGAGACGCTGCTCGATTTCAGCGCCAATATCAATCCGCTTGGGATGCCAGCGGCGGCGCGGGCAGCGCTGATCGCGGCGGTCAACGACCTCGGGCAGTATCCCGATCCGGCCTGTACGGCGCTGCGGGCCGCGATCGGCGATCATCTCGGGATCAGTACCGAGCGCATCCTGCCTGGCAACGGCGCCGAGCAGCTGATCTGGTGGCTGCCTCGACTGCTTGAGGCCAGACGGGTGCTGGTGACGGCTCCAGCCTATATCGACTACCAGCGCTCAGCCGAGGTCTGGCAGCGGCCGCTGTGCGCAATACGACTGCGGCCCGAGGATGGCTTCGCGCTCGATCTGGGATGGCTCTCAACCCAGGTGCAGGCCGGCGATCTGGTCTGGCTCGGCCAGCCGAACAATCCCACGGGGCGCCTGGTCGATCCAAGCGCGCTCGAGCGGTTCATCAAGGCGCATCCGCAGGTCGATTGGGCGATCGATGAGGCCTTCATTGACTTCGTCAGCGGTGTGGATTCTGCGACTCGCTGGGCGCTGCCCAATCTCATCGTCATCCGCTCGATGACCAAGTTCTATGGGCTGGCGGGGCTGCGGCTCGGCTATGCGGTGCTTTCCGCCGAGCGGGCTGCTGCGCTTGCGCGGCTGTTGCCCGAGTGGTCTGTGAATGCCCTGGCGGCAGCGGCCGGCAGCGCGGTGCTGAGGGACCCGGAGCTCGAGACCTTTGCCCAACGCACGCGCCAGCTCATCGAGATCGAGCGGCGCCGTCTTAGCGATGGGTTGGCCGGGCTTGGTCTGCAGGTCTTCGACAGTGTCGCCAATTATCTCCTGCTGCGGGTCCCAGACGCTGATGCTGGCTCGGCGGCTGATCTGGCGTTGCGCTTACTGCAGGCCGAGGGTATCGCGGTGCGCGTCTGCTCCAACTACGCTGGGCTCGATCCGAGCTATCTGCGCATTGCGGTGCGCACTGAACGCGAAAATCGGCGATTATTGGAGGCCATGGCGCGCTTGCTCTAAGTGCTTCAACGCGCCTGGTCCATCCAGTGGCTCCGGCACGAGGCCACGCCTGGGTGCCAGTCACTGTCTCTCAGCCAACGGAGACCACGGGGATGCTCCACCATCGACATGCGGCGCCTAAGCGCCAGCGCGATCGGCGACCTGGGTCTCTTTCCCTCTTTTGGGTTTTTTTGCTGATGCTGCTGATCATGCCGTCGGCTGCGATTGCCGCCGATGCTCAGCCATCGGTGCCTGCGGCCCTCGCGCCCTGGGAGGGCTGGGTGCTCGCTGGCGAGGATCAGCGCGCCTGTCCGCTCGGCGCGGCTGGGGCCGCTGAGCGGGTCTGCGCCTGGCCGGGACGACTGCGGCTGGAGCTTGACGACACTGGGGGGCGTTTCGAGCAGGCTTGGACACTGGCTGCCGATAGTTGGGTGCCGCTGCCTGGTGGTCCGGGCCAATGGCCGCAGCAGGTCAGTGCGGATGGCACGGCGGTTGCCGTGGTCGAGCGCGATGGACGGCCCATGGCTCAGCTCGGCGCCGGCGAGATCGGGCTTCGCGGCCGGTTCGTCTGGCCACGGCGGCCCGATGTGTTGCGGGTGCCGGCCGAGGTTGGACTGCTCGATCTGAGTCTGGACGGGAGCGAGGTCGCGCAGCCGCGCTTGGATGCCGACGGCGGACTCTGGCTAGGCGTCGAGCGTCCCCCGCGAGAGCGGCAGGAGCCCGATGCCCTCTCGCTCGAGGTGATGCGACGCATCGAGGATTCCGTCCCGCTGCGTGTCCAGACGCGCCTGCTGCTCGAGGTCTCGGGGCAGCCGCGCGAGCTGTTGCTGGGTCCGATCCTGCTGCCAGGCGGCATTCCGCTGCGGCTGCAGAGCGCGTTGCCGGCGCGGCTGATCCAGGCAGGGAGCGT
>NZ_JBUDPI010000144.1:0-8597 GCF_054919635.1 Halochromatium sp.
CAGCAGCGGCCAGGAGCGTTCGTAGATCGCGGCCACCTCCGGCGGCGGCCGCGCCATGGCAGATCAAACCATCGAGCTGATCAGTCATGCGATCTGGAGCGCCCCGCCACCGCGCATCGCCCTCATTCAAGACGGCTCGCAACCCCCCATCACCGAAAACCTGCGCTTCTTGCGCAGCATTCGCGCGGCTGCTGGCGAGCAAGCACAGGTTCTGTTGGCGCTCATTGGCGATCCAGACGACGACGAAAGCGACCCACTGCCGCCACTGAGCGATTTCGACTTTGCCGATTGGCAGCGAAAGATCGAGCAGATGGGTGACCCTTATCTGCGCTTGATCATGCTCGCGCCCGCTGATGACGAGAGTGCTTAATGGCAGCCCAGGTCCCAACACTGGCCATCGTTGGTCATCCGAATGCTGGAAAGTCGTCGGTCGTTGCGACACTGACCGAGAACGACCGCATCGCGATCGATAAGCGCGCTGGCACCACGACTCGCTCGGACGAATATCCGGTCGAGATCGACGGCAAGACCGTGCTGAGGTTCATCGACACACCGGGCTTTCAGAACCCCACCGATATCCTCGAATGGTTTCAAGAGCATTCAAACGAGATCGATCTGCCCCGGGCATTCCTTGACTCCCATACCCACGACCGTCTCTACAGCCACGATTGCGCCCTTATGCAACCGATCGCCAATGGCGCCGGTATCATCCTGGTCGTCGATGGCTCGAAGCGGATCAAAGAGAAGGATCGCACCGAGATGGAGCTGCTGCGCCTGACAGGGCGACCCCGGATGGCGATCCTCAACAACCTGACGACCAACACCAAGCACATGGCGGCCTGGCAGGACGCATTGAATAAGTCGTTCAACTCGGTGCGCGAATTCAATGCGCATCGTGCCACCTACGCCGAGCGCATCGCCCTCCTGAATGCCCTGAAGGCGATCGATCAGCGTTGGGAGCCGATGCTGGATGAGACGGTGCGCGCATTTGAGCGCGACTGGCAGCGGCGCATCGATCACAGTGTGACCAGCATCCTTGACCTACTGCGCAAGGCATTGACGTTCAAGGTCGTCAAGATCGTTAAGGTCAACGAGCTTGGCTCGGAACGCGAGCGTGAATCCATTCGCGAGCGCCTGACCGAGAACCTGCAGGATGGGCTGCGCAACCTGGAGAACGAGGCCCAGGCCGAGATCCGCGAGCACTTCAAGCACCATGTCTGGAATCTCCCGCCCGGCTCCTTACTGGTCAAGGACCTGTTTTCAGACGAGGTGGAGCGCCACCTCGGCCTCAACCGCCATCAGACCGTGCTCGCTAGTGCTGCGGCGGGCGCAGCCACCGGTGGTGCCATCGACCTTGGCGTTGGTGGCCTCTCGTTCGGCGCCGGGACCCTGATCGGTGCCGGCGTTGGCGGCGCGCTCGGGGTACTCGGCACCTCCCAGCTTGCCAAGCTCGACATCCAGCGCACCCTCGGTGTCGAGCGCTTTACACTCGGCCCGGTGAGCAACCCGCGCTTTCCCTTCATCCTGCTCGACCGCAGCATCCTCTACTGCGCGCGGGCGATGAATTGGGCGCATGGGCGACAGGCGGCCGACGAGAGCGCACCCAACCGGGTGCCTGATCCTGCGCCCAAGAAGCAGCGCGGATTCACCGAGGCCCTGAGCGGAGAAGACCATAAGACACTGGCCAAGTTCTTTGCCGCCGCTCGCAAAGGCAAGCATTGCTCGCAGGAGCAGCATGTGCGAGAGATCCTGTGTAATGTCCTGCAAGATCTCTCGACCGACAAGATCGACAGCCGCGCAAGCCTTTGACCTCGTGCGCCATTGACCTCGTGCGTAAGCCATGAACAGCCTCCCGCTGATTGTACTGATCCCATTCGTCGGCGCCATGCTGCCACCCTGGGCGGTCACCTCCGGACGCCTCAGGTCCGCCTGGGTCACCGGCGGCGTGGCGCTCGCGGCGCTGGCCCTGGTTGTGGCACCTGCGATTGCTGTGATGCAGGGCGAGACCCTGCTCTGGCGGATGGACTGGTTCCCAGCGTTGGGGCTGGCGCTGGCGTTCCGGCTCGACGGTCTGTCGCTGTTGTTCGTGCTGATGATCCTCGGCATTGGCCTGCTCATCATCCTCTATGCCCGCTGGTATCTGGCCGAGCAAGACCCGATGGGCCGCTTCTATGCCTATCTGCTGCTGTTCATGGGCGCGATGCTCGGGCTGGTGATGTCCGAGAATCTGATCCAGCTGCTGATGTTCTGGGAGCTGACCAGCATCAGCTCATTCCTGCTGATCAGCTATTGGCGCCAGCGCGAGGATGCCCGGCGAGGTGCCCGTATGGCGCTCGCGATCACCGGCGGTGGCGGTCTGGCGCTGCTCGGCGGCATCCTGCTGCTTGGCGAGATCGTCGGCAGCTATGACCTCAGCGCCGTGCTCGCGGCCCATGAGATCATCCACGCGCATCCCCTCTACGTCCCCGCCTTGGTGCTGATCCTGCTTGGGGTATTCACCAAATCGGCCCAGTTCCCCTTTCATTTCTGGCTGCCACATGCGATGGCGGCGCCAACCCCTGTCAGCGCCTATCTGCATTCGGCCACCATGGTCAAGGCCGGGGTGTTTCTGCTCGCGCGGCTGTTCCCCGCGCTCTCAGGCTCTGAGGCCTGGACCTGGCTGGTCGCGCCGACCGGCATGGCGACGCTGCTGGTCGGGGCCTACACGGCGCTGTTCAAGCACGATCTCAAGGGCCTGCTGGCCTATTCGACCATCAGCCATCTTGGCCTGGTCACGCTGCTGTTCGGCATCGGCACTCCGCTGGCCGCAGTGGCGGGGGTCTTTCACATCATGAACCATGCCACCTTCAAGGCATCGCTGTTCATGGCGGCCGGTATCATCGATCACGAGGCCGGCACGCGGGATATGCGCCGCCTCGCCGGACTCTGGAGGTTCATGCCCCAGACCGCGCTGCTGGCCATGATCGCCGCCGCCGCCATGGCCGGGGTACCGCTGCTCAACGGCTTCCTGTCGAAGGAGATGTTCTTCGAGAAGACCGTCTACATGGCCAGCTTCCAGGAGAGCTTCTGGCTGCTGCCGGTGCTCGCCACCATCGCCGGCGCGCTGGCAGTCGCCTATTCGCTGCGCTTCATTCACGACGTCTTTTTCAACGGCACCCCCACCGACCTCCCGCGCACCCCGCATGAGCCCTCGCGCTGGATGCGCGTGCCGGTCGAGGTGCTAGTGGTGATCTGCATCGCGGTCGGCATCATCCCAAGCCTCACCATCGGCCCCCTGCTGGCGGTCGCAGCCGGGGCAACGCTCCAAGCACCACTGCCCGCTTACAGCCTCAAGGTCTGGCATGGGTTTACGCCGGCGCTTGGCATGAGCATGCTGGCACTCGCTGGTGGGGCAGCCATCTACGCGATCCGCCGACCGCTCTATCGCTGGCACGATCGACTGCTTGACCGCATCGATGCGCGCACCTTCTTCGAGATTGCCGAGCGCGCCTTGTTCCACACCAGCCGGACCCTGGATCGGCTGATCCATCGCCGGTCGCTGCAGTTCATGCTCGTGGTGCTGTTCAGCGCCACCGCACTCATGCTGCTGATCGGCTTTTGGGAGATGCCGATCCCCGGTAACGCGACCGTGACCCCACTCGACCCGGTGAGCGCCGCTGCTGCGCTCTGTCTGGCGGTCGGTGCCATCGGCACGGTGGTGCTGCACCGGCAGCGCTTGACCGCCTTGGTGATGCTCAGTGTCGTCGGGCTGATCGTCGCACTGGCCTTCGTCAAGTTCTCCGCGCCGGACCTGGCCTTGACCCAGCTTGCCGTCGAGATGGTCACCATCATCCTGCTGTTGCTGGCGCTGCATTTCCTGCCCAAGCAGACGCCACGCGAGTCCTCACTGCCGCGCAAGCTGCGCGACCTGTTCTTGGCGCTGCTCGGCGGTGGTCTGACAGCCCTGCTGACCTGGGCCGTGCTGACCCGTCCCTATGACAGCATCTCCGGCTGGATGCTCGAGAACAGCGTGCCCGGCGGCGGTGGCACCAACGTCGTCAATGTGATCCTGGTCGACTTCCGTGGCTTTGACACCCTGGGGGAGATCACCGTCTTGGCAATCGCTGCGATCGGAATCTATATGATGCTGCGCGATCTGCGGCTCGAGGCGCCGCTGACCGACGCCGAGGGTCGGCCCTGGAGCAGCGATGCCTATCCCCTGATCCTGGCCACCTTTTCGCGACTGCTGCTGCCCCTGGCGTTGATGGTCGCCGTGTTCATCTTCCTGCGCGGCCATAACCTGCCGGGCGGCGGCTTCATCGCCGGACTGATCATCGCGGTGGCGCTGGTCATGCAGTATCTCGCCAACGGCATCGCTTGGACCCGGCCACGTCTGTCCGGCGAGCTGCATCCGTTGATCGGTCTCGGTCTGCTCTTGGCCACTGCGACTGGGCTCGGCAGCTGGTACTTCGGCTATTCCTTCCTGACGTCGGCCCACGACCACTTCCATCTGCCCGTCATCGGTGACCTTGAGCTGGCCTCGGCGATGCTATTCGATCTTGGCGTCATGATGGTGGTGATCGGCATTACCCTCGTGATCCTGATTCGGCTTGGCCGCATCGGCTTCGTCCGACGTGGCGATGCCTTCCCCAACCGCGATCTGAACACCTGATGGAAGCACTTCTTGCCAGCGTCGTTGGCCTACTCACGGCCTGCGGTCTCTATCTGCTCCTGCGCGGGCGGACCTTCCCGGTCGTGCTCGGCATTACGCTGCTGTCCTATGCGGTCAATCTCTTCTTGTTCGTCATGGGTCGGTTGAGCATCGGCATACCGGCGGTCCTCGAGCCAAATCGGAGCGAGTATGCCGACCCCTTGCCGCAGGCCTTGGTGCTCACCGCCATCGTCATCGGCTTTGGCATGACCGCCTTCGTCGTCGTCTTGGCGCTGCGCGCACGCGCAGACCTGGGTAACGATCAGGTCGACGGACGCGAGCCATGAACATGCTCGGCGAGCACTTGGTCATCGCACCGATCCTGGTGCCGTTGCTCACTGGCATTCTGCTGGTGCTGCTGCGCGGTAGCGCAACGCCGCTGCGGCGGACCATCAGCATGCTGGGTGTCCAGTTGCTGCTTGCGGTCTCGATCTGGCTCCTGCTCCAGGCTGCCAGTGGCGAGCTGTTGGTCTATCAGCTTGGCAGCTGGGCTGCACCCTATGGCATCGTCCTGGTCGCCGACCGGCTTTCGGCGGCGATGGTGATGCTAACCGCGGTGCTGGCGCTGTTTGCCATGATGCACGCGATCCAGGGCAGCGACCGACACGGACGCCAGTACCACGCGCTGTTCCAGTTTCTGCTGATGGGTCTGAATGGAGCCTTCCTGACCGGCGACCTATTTAACCTCTTCGTCTTCTTCGAGATCCTGCTGATCGCCTCCTACGGCATGCTGCTGCATGGCGGTGGCGCAGCCCGCAGCCGAGCTGGGCTGCACTACGTCATCGTCAATCTGGTCGGCTCGAGCCTGTTCTTGTTCGCGGTCGGCACCCTCTATGGCGTGCTTGGCACCCTGAATATGGCTGATCTCTCGCAGCGCGTCGCCACGCTGCCAGCCGAGGATGTCGGCCTGGTGCGCGCCGCGGCCCTGCTCCTGTTCCTTGTCTTCGCACTCAAAGCGGCGCTGGTGCCGCTGCACCTCTGGCTGCCCGGCGCCTATTCGGCCGCCGGCCCGGCCTCGGTGGCCCTGTTTGCGATCATGACCAAGGTCGGTGGCTATTCGATCATCCGGGTCTACAGCCTGATCTTCGGCGCGGAGGCCGGCCCGCTCGCCAATCTGGTCGAGCCTTGGCTGCTGGTGCTTGGCCTGCTCACCATCGTGGTCGGCACCATCGGCGTCCTGGCCAGCCGGCACCTGGCCTTGCTGGTCGCGCATCTGGTAGTGATCTCCACGGGCAGCATCCTCACCGCGTTCGGTCTCGGTAGCCAAGCAGCGCTGAGCGCCGGTCTCTACTACAGCTTCCAATCGGCCCTGGTGACCGCCGCGCTCTTTATGCTGACCGAGAACGTCGCCCGGACCCGCGGCGTCTTTGCCGATGAGCTACGGGCAGGGCCGATGCTGCCCGCAGCCAACCTGCTCGGCGGCCTGTTCCTGGTGTTGGCCCTCGCTGTTGCCGGGGTGCCACCCTTGTCCGGGTTTATTGGTAAGGTACTGATCATCCAAGCCAGCTTGGAGACCCCGGTCATGGCCTGGATCATGGCCATCGTGCTCAGCACCAGCCTGTTGACGCTGGTCGCGTTAGCCCGCGCCGGCAGCACCATGTTCTTCAAGACCGACACCAACGCTGGCGCCGCCACCTTACCGGATACCGCGAATCTCGTGCCGGTCGCGGCGGTGGCAGCCTTGAGTCTGCTTTACGTGGTTCTCGCAAGCCCGATCTACAGCTACACCGATGCGGCTGCGGACCAGCTCCTGAGCCCCAACGGCTACGTCGAGACCGTCCTCTCGGACGAGCCGCCATCTCCAGCAGGCGGGCATTGATCAACCCATGAAACAGCTGCTCCCACATCCCATCCTCTCGTTGATGCTGCTCGGACTCTGGCTGTTGCTGGTCAACTCGGTCAGTCCGGGCCAGATCCTGCTCGGCGCATTACTGGCCTGGTTGATCCCGCTCTATACCGCCCGCTTTTGGACGGCGCAGATCCACATCCGCCGGCCGCTGTTGCTGCTGCGGCTCACGGGCACCGTGCTGGTGGATATCCTGATTGCCAATATCGCCGTTGCGCGCTTGATCGTCGGCCCAAAGGAGCGTATTCAGCCAACCTTCATCCCTATGCCGCTGCGCGTCAAGGGCAATGTCAGCGTCAGCCTGCTGGCGAATATCATCACCCTGACGCCGGGCACTGTCTCCGCGTCTCTCAGCCCGGATCGCAGCGAGCTGATCATCCATGCGCTGCAGGGGACCGATCCGGCGGCAATCATTGCTGATATCCGCCAACGCTACGAGCAACCGCTGCTCGACGCGTTGGAGCAGACCTGAGGTGCTGGGGACCACGATCCTGATGGAGAGACAACGATGAACGAGCTAGCCGAGACCGGACTCATTCTTGACCTGGCACTCGCGGTCGGCTTCTTGTTCGTGACCGCAGCCCTGTTGCTGTCGCTGTGGAGACTGATCATCGGTCCCGATCAGCCCGACCGCATCTTGGCCCTGGATACGCTCTACGTGAACACGGTCGCGCTCTTAGTCTTGCTCGACATCAAGCTCGCCAGCAGCCTCTATTTCGAGGCCGCACTGCTGATCGCGCTGTTTGGCTTTGTTGGCACCGTGGCACTCGCCAAATTCCTAACACGCGGGGACATCATCGAGTGAATGCTGAGATCGCAAACCTGCTGATCGAGCTGCTGGTCGCACTGCTGATCCTGATCGGCGCCGGCTTCACCTTTCTCGGCTCCGTTGGCCTCGTCCGGCTTCGGGACCTGTATGAGCGACTGCATACCCCCACCAAGGCCACCACCCTGGGTGTCGGTAGCCTCTTGATCGCCTCGGCGGTCTTTTTCAGCTGGTACGACGCTGGCGTCTCCCTCCACGAGGTCTTGGTCGCGGTGTTCCTATTCATCACGGCGCCCGTCAGCGCTCACCTGATCGCCAAAGCCGCCTTACATCAGCGCACCCAAAGCGGCTCTGGCCTGCCGTCAGAAGCTCTGCTCGAGAAGCACGATGGGCATGGCGCTCAGACTAACCCAAGCGAAGGGCAGCAGCCCCAAGGACCTGCTAGTCCCAAAGCCTAGGAATGCGCAGCCCTGGCCGCAGCCCTGACTGGTTGAAATCGGTCTAGGTTGTCGCAAACCGCTAGCCGTGTCGGCCAACAGTTTGACCACCAGGAGAGCCTCAAAGATGTCAGAGCAACCAATCGCTATCGTCACCGGCGCCTACCGCGGACTCGGACGGGAGACCTGCCGGCAGCTCGCCCTACTCGGCTATCAGGTCGTCCTCACGGCGCGGCGCGAGCAGGAGGGCCAGGCCGCAGCAGATGCCTTGTCCGACGACGGGCAGAAGGTCCTGTTCCAACCGCTAGACGTCACTGATGAGGCCTCACGCATCGCGCTGCGGGATCGCATCCAGCAAGACTTCGGACGCCTGGATGTGCTGGTCAATAACGCTGGCATCTTTCCCGATCCTGCACCGGGCACCCCGGAGTCGAGCATTCTGCAGGCCGATCTCGAGCCCATTAGGCGCGCCTTCGAGACCAACACCCTGTCCGCGCTCCGGTTGTGCCAGCTATTGATCCCGCTGATGGACGGCGAGGGACGGGTGGTCAATCTCTCATCCGGGATGGGGCAGCTCAGCGACATGAATGGCTATTGCCCTGGCTACCGGCTGTCGAAGACCGCAATGAACGCGGTCACCCGGATAATCGCCGATGAGCTTGGCGCCGACAGTCGAATCAAGATCAACTCGGTCTGCCCGGGTTGGGTCCGCACCGAGATGGGCGGACCGAATGCCCACCTTAGCATCGAGGAGGGCGTCAAAGGGATCATCTGGGCCGCCACCCTCCCCGCGGACGGCCCCAGTGGCGGCTTCTTCCGTCATGGCGAGCCGATCCCCTGGTGATCGACCCACCGCTA
>NZ_JBUDPI010000145.1:0-8550 GCF_054919635.1 Halochromatium sp.
TCGATGGCCGCTCGATGATGACAGCCGCTCAACCATTGACGGGTATCCCGAAGGTCCAGAAATTGACGATGAAGTGGACGATGATGCTGGCAAGGTAGCCCAGGGCGATGAATTTGGTCCACCGTAGGTGCTCGAAGAAGGTGTACATCCCCTTTGCCTGCCCCATCAGTGCGACACCGGCAGCGGAGCCGATCGACAAGAGGCTTCCACCGACGCCTGCAGTCAGGGTCACGAGCAGCCAATGCCCCTGAGACATGTCAGGGTTCATCGTCAGGACCGCGAACATCACCGGAATGTTATCGACGATGGCCGATAGGATGCCGACCATGGTGTTAGCAAAGACGGGGCCTACGTCGGCATAGGCAAAGTTGGAGACCAGCTCCAGATAGCCGATGAAGCCGAGACCACCGACACAGAGGATGACGCCGTAGAAGAACAACAGCGTATCCCATTCCGCGCGCGCAATCTTGTTGAAGATGTCGAACGGCATCGTATCCTCGAGCGTACCGGCCTTGACCGTCGACAGCTCGCCGCTAATGTAGAGGTAGTAGCTGAAGAACTTAAGATACGCGAGGCCGGTCATCATGCCCAGCACCGGCGGCAGGTGAAAGAAGCTGTGCACGCTAACTGCCGTGGCGATCGTGAGCAGGAACAGCAAGACGATGCGCTTGGCCCCGCGTTTGGTCTTAACCACCTCGTCGCTGGCGGGCGGGATCTCGTCGGAGATCGCCTTCTGCATAAAGTAGGCGGGCACCAGGTAGTTGACCAGTGCCGGAATGAAGAGCAGGAAGAAGGTCTGGAACGGCAAGATGCCTTTTTGCCAGACCATCAGGGTCGTGATATCGCCGAACGGACTAAAGGCGCCGCCAGCGTTTGCCGCGATGACAATGTTGATGCAACCGAGGGCGACAAACCGGGGCTTGTCGGCACCAACGGCCATGACCACCGCGCACATCAACAGGGCGGTGGTCAGGTTGTCGGCAACGGGTGAGATGAAGAAGGCCAGGAAGCCGGTCATCCAAAACAGCTTGCGATAGCTATAGCCGCTGCGGACCAGCCAGGCGCGCAACGACTCGAAGACAAGCCGTTCCTCCATGGCGTTGATATAGGTCATGGCCGCGAGCAGGAACAGAAAGAGCTCGGCGAACTCCATGATGTTGTGGTGCACCGCGTTGGCGACGGCGTGTGAGTCGCCGCCATGGCCGGTGTAGAAATAGGCGATCAGCACCCAGATCAGGCCGGCCGCTAAGACCACCGGCTTCGACTTGCGCAGATGCGTGAATTCTTCCGCCATGACCAGCCCATAGGCGATGACGAAGATGATGATCGCCGTGTAGCCGACCCAGTTACCGGTCAGGTCAATGTGTTGCCCAGCATCGGACGCGAATGCGAGCGACGACAGTGACAGCAGCAGCAGGCCGAACGCGAACTTGATTATGGGATGGTGCATGGATACTCCTCGATGGCTGAGTCGCGTCAGTCATTACCCTGATAGTATTTTGCCAGCTCGGTCTCGGAGAGGCGGGTGAGGGCATCGCGCGGGAAGGCGCTCATCAGTTCCCAGGCGAGGTTGAGTGTCGCCTCGATGCTGCGATCCTCTGACTCTCCTTGACCCACGAAGCGATGGTCAAAGTCATC
The DNA here is from genome assembly GCF_054919635.1 of Halochromatium sp. Lineage (NCBI taxonomy): Bacteria > Pseudomonadati > Pseudomonadota > Gammaproteobacteria > Chromatiales > Chromatiaceae > Halochromatium > Halochromatium sp. Next base: position 1,639 of record NZ_JBUDPI010000145.1, read on the forward strand.
GGCGAATTTCAGGTAGCGGCGGTCTCGCTCGGAGAGCTCGTCGGCGCCGATGATACTGGCTAGGTTGCGGGTTTCGAGCGCGCGTGCGTAGAGCGCGTAGAGCTGTGCCGCCACCTTCGGATGATCCTCGCGCGTGTCGTCCTTGCCGATACCGTCCTTCATCAGCCGTGAGAGGCTTGGTGAGATATGCACCGGCGGGTAGATGCCTTGGTTGTGCAATTCGCGCGAGAGCACGATCTGACCCTCGGTGATGTAGCCGGTCAGGTCGGGGATCGGATGGGTGATATCGTCGGACGGCATGCTGACGACGGGCATCATGGTGATGGAGCCATGGCGCTCGTGGATGCGTCCGCAACGCTCGTAGATCTCGGCCAGGTCCGAGTAGAGATAGCCTGGGTAGCCTTTTCGTGCCGGCACATCGCCCTTGGCCGTAGCGACCTCACGCAGGGCCTCGGCGTAGTAGGTCATATCGGTCATCACCACCAACACGTGGCGGTCAAGATCATAGGCCAGGTACTCAGCGACGGTCAGAGCGGTACGGGGCAGGGTCAGGCGCTCGACGGGCGGGTCATCGGCCAGGTTGACGAACATCACGACGTTGCGCAGCACGCCTGAGCTGGCGAACTCATCGCGGAAGAACTTGGCGTCCGCATAGCTGACGCCCATCGCCGCGAACACGATCGAGAAGCTCGAGTCCTCGTCCTTGAGCTTGGCTTGGCGCACGATCTGCGCTGCCAGCCGATTGTGCGGCAGACCTGAGCCGGAGAAGATCGGCAGTTTCTGGCCACGCACCAGCGAGTTCAGGCCGTCGATGGTCGAGATACCGGTCTGGATAAACTCGCGCGGATAGCTGCGCGCGGCCGGGTTGATGGCCGAGCCGCCGACGGCGCGGCGGATATTGGAGAGGATCGGCGGCCGCCCATCGCGCGGCTCGCCGAGACCGTTGAACTCGCGCCCCAGGATCTCCGGGGAGAGGGCGATCTCGACCGGCTCGTCGAGGAAGCGGACCCAAACGGCCTCGAGGTCGAGATCATCGGTACCCTCAAACACCAGGATCATCACTTCCTCGTTCGAGGCGCGGATCACCTGACCATCGCGCGTGCCACCGCGACCGTCTGAGATGCGCACGCGGTCGCCGAAGGCGACGCCGGGTGTATCGCGGACCAGGATCAGCCCGCCGCGAACCTCGCTGGCAGTTCGGTATTCTTTGATGCTCATGACAGGCCGTGCATGCTGCTAAGGACTGGATTCCGAGTGGAGAGGACGCGCTTACTCATCGCTATGCTGTTTCGCATACTGGACCCGGATGGATTCAAACGCGTCCTCGATCTCGCGGCCCAGGTCCGTAATGCTCGAGACCTGATCGCTGTTGTACATGGATTTACAGCGCCGCGCCTTGGCCAGCTGCGGCAGGTCTTGCAGGTGACTGACTGGCACACCGAGCTCGATCAGGATCATGCCCTTGTCATAGATCGATAGGGCCAGATCGAGCAGCGCGAACTGCTTCTGCGGAGAGCAGAAGGTGTCGACTTCATCAAGCGCACTCTGCTGTAGGACACCCTCCTTGATGAGTGATGCCCCCTCGAGCTGCCAGCGTTGCGCGTCCGAAAGCGCCTCAGGTCCGACCAGGTTAACGATGCGTGAGAGCTCGGCATCGCGCGCGAGCAGCGCCAGGGCCTCGGTGCGGCGCGCCTCCCATCGCCGGTCGACCTCCTTGTGCCACCACTCCGCCGCTGCGTGAACATGGGCGGAGAAGCTGGTGACCCAATCGATGCTGGGATAATGACGGGCGTCGGCCAGCTCCTTGGACAGCGCCCAGAAGGTCTCGATGATGTCCTTGGTATGGCTAGTCACCGGCTCCGAGAAGTCGCCGCCCGGTGGTGAAACGGCGCCGATCAGGGTCACCGAGCCGGGGCCTGCATCATAGGTCTCAACCCGGCCGGCGCGCTCATAGACCGCGGCCAGGCGCGACGATAGATAGGCCGGGTAGCCTTCCTCGACCGGCATCTGGCCGAGCCGGCCCGAGACCTCGCGCAACGCCTCAGCCCAACGGCTGGTGGAGTCAGCGAGCATGACCACGTCGTAGCCCATGTCACGATAGTACTCGGCCATGGTCAGGCCGACATAGATCGAGGCCTCACGCGCGACCACCGGCATGTTCGAGGTGTTGGCGACCAGCAGGGTCTTCTCCATCAGCATGCGGCCGGTGTAGGGGTCTTCGAGCTGCGGAAAGCTCTCGAGCACATCGACCAGCTCGTTGCCTCGCTCGCCGCAGCCGACATAGATCACGATATCGGCATTCGACCAGCGTGCAATCTGCTGTTGGACAACGGTCTTACCGGCACCGAAGGGTCCCGGCACGGCGCCTTTGCCACCCTTGAGCTGCGGGAAGAAGCTGTCGATGACGCGCTGGCCGGTGATCAGCGGCGAGACCCCGTCGTCACGTCTCAGATAGGGACGTGGCTTGCGCACCGGCCAGCGGTGGAACAGCCTCAGCCTGTGGCTATGGCCGTGCTTGTCGCGCAGATGGCCGATCGTGGCTTCGATCGCGTATTCGCCATAGGGCGCCAGCTCGGTCAGCTCACCCTCGAGTCCTGGTGGGACGAGGATCTTGTGCTGTACGGTCTCGGTTTCTTGCACCGTGCCAAGCACCGTGCCCGGGCCGATCTGCTGGCCAGGCTCGAGCTCCGGGTTTGGCTCAAACTCCCATTCTCGCTCCCGATCCAGTCCTGGCAGCGCCAACCCGCGTCGGATGTAATCACCCGACTTCAGGGCGATCTTCTCCAGCGGCCGCTGAATACCATCGAAGATGCCACCGAGCAGGCCGGGGCCAAGCTCGACCGAGAGCGGCCAGCCAAGCCCCTCGGCGGACTCCCCGGGGCGCACGCCATCGGTGCTTTCGTAGGTCTGCACGGTGGCCTCACGGCCATTGAGTGAGATCACCTCACCGACCAGCCCTAGCTCACCAATCTTGACCTGCTCGCCGCTGCGGATGCCCGGAAAGTCGATGGTCACAATGGGCCCGTTGATCTCGCGCACGAAGCCGAGTTTCTTACGCTCATTCATCTCGATCAGCCCCCGAAGATGCTGCCGGTCTCGAAGCCGCTCGGCACGAGCCGCTCCAGGATGACCTGCTGCAGTCGCGTCCGTAAGCGTGCCAAACGTCCTTCGAAGGTATTGTCGACGCGGATACGCCCGTCGCTGCTTTCAACCATGACACCGCCGAGGGTCTCAATCGGCTCATCGCCGAGCTTGGCCTGAGTCCCTGCGGGCAGTGAGCCCGTGATCTCGCTCCAATGCGTCTTCAGCAGCTTGAGGTCAGCGCTGTTCGCGCGGACCTCGACCTCTTCACGCTCCACCTCGGCAAGCGCTGCGCCGATGAGGCTGGTCAAGGTCTTGATGTAAGCAGCGCTGTCCTTGATGTAGAGGTGCATTTGGTCGGCAAGTCGCGCCTCCACATCGCGCACGAGGTTCCAACGCACCAAGTCGAGATGGCTCTGCAGCTTGAGCTCCTCGGCCTGGACTTGTTGCCGATAGGCACGATCGCCTAGGGTCTTGGCGATGGCCTCCTCGCGCTGCTCGCGCAGGCGCAGCCTTTCCGCAGCCTCGCGCAGGATGGTGTCGCGCGAGCGTTGCGCTCGCTCGCGATATTCCTTGGCCAGGCGTTCGGCGCGGGCCAGGATGGCGTTCTCGAGCTGATCTGCTTGTGTCACGTCGAGTCCTTGGTAGCGGTCGGTTGCATGAGGTTGGCCCCGCCGAACATGCTCGAGAGCCGGTCAGCGACCTCACTGCCCAGCCTCGGCGGTGCGGCGAGCTGCGGAACGGCCACGACGACGATGCGGCCGCCTTCGCGGCGGACGCGTTTTAGGTGCTCGACATCCATTTGCATCACCGCGTCATCGACGATCACAAAGGCCTTCTCACGTGCGGAGAGCAGCTCGCGAAACACGCGGTCGACCTCGTTTGGCTCCGGGTTCGGATAGGTCTCGAAACCGATCACGCTGAAGCCCTCGGCGAGGCCATCATCGCCAAGAAAGAGCATCCGCGTTGGCTGGGCTTGCGCGCCCGACGCCGCATGATGAAGGTCGGCTGGGCTGAGGTTGGGGTCGGTCTCGCTCATTCGGGGCTAGAAGCGTTAAGGGCGTGGTCTGCGTGGCCGTTCAAATCCGGTTCAGTAGCAGGATCGAGACGACCAAGCCGTAGATCGCGATACCCTCAGCAAGTCCGAGATAGATCAGCGTGCGGCCAAGATTCTCAGGCTTCTCGGTGATCGCGGCCAGCGAAGCTGCGCCGATGGGCCCGACGGCAATACCAGCACCGATCGTCGAGAGAGCCGTTGGGATGCCGGCGCCGATGATCGCGAGCCCCATGCCGGTGCTGATCTCCATGACGTCGACCTCAATGCCGTTGACCACCTCCTCTGCGAAGGCGTCGTTGATGCCGAGAACCAGCAGACCAAGTTGGGCTCCAACGAAGACGACGAGCTGTGTGCCCATCGCGGGGGCCGTCCAACGCGGCAATTGGAGCGGCCTGTTGGCCGGCCGCATCTCAAGCGCGATGCCGGTCAGAATCAGACCGATGATGGCGAAGGATATCAGTGCTACGAGCCAGTACATAGGTGAATTCCTCAGGGTTCGATAGTCGGAATAAAGGGGTCGGTTGTGGAACAAAAAACGTTGCGCAGTCGCGGTAGACACTGCCTCTTCAGGCGGGGCCACGGCGCAGCTTGAGCGGCGAGAATTCATGTCCATCACCGGAGAAGTAGCGAGAGAAACCCTCGTAATATTGGAGACGCATCACCTGGATCATCACGATGCCGCCCTCTAGCACCAACACGAAGACGTTGCCAAGGATCACAGTGACGATGTGGCCAGCGGGTCCCATCATCCCTGCAAGTGTCAGGACTGCGAGTGATAGCGCGGCGTGATTCAGACTGAAGGCGGCGACGCGAAGGAACGAGAGGGTGTTGGAGATGTAGCCAATCACCGTCTCCAAAGTTTCAATAAACACCACCAAGACCTTCTCGCCGATCGGCGCCTTCAGATGAGACCAGGCATAGCCAGCGAGCGCCATCAGCGCTCCGACGACCAAGACCAGCGGTACGGTGCCGAAGCTGCTGCGGGTGGCGATGCCGACGGCGCCCCAAATCAGTGCCAAATAGAACACCAGATTGACGAGGCCATGATGACCAAACACCGCCGCGGTGAGGTCTTTGACCGCGATCCGGTTGTAGATCGCCAATCCGCAAGCGATGGCAATGAACAGCACGCCGTAGCCTAGCGCGATCTTTAGCATCAAAATCGGGTGATGGATCGGGCTCAGCCAGAGCGCGGGCAGGATCTCCTCGTAGCCAAAGATGCTGCCATAGAGAACGCCAAAGAACATCGATGAGATGCCGGCCATGACGCCGAATCGATAGAAGCGACCGAGCTTTTCGCGGAACGCCCAGGCGAGGCCAGCGATGGCCGCGCCTTGGCCGATGTCACCGAACATCGATCCGAACATCAGCAAGAAGGTCAGAGCGAACAGCGGCGTTGGGTCGATCTCCCCATATTGCGGGATTCCGTATTGCTTAACCAGCATCGCGAACGGCGCCAGCAAGCGATTGTTCGAGGGTACCGTTGGCACCAGCGGGCGCTCGGCAGGCTTGGGGTCGCGGCTTTCGAGCTCGAATGGCATCGTCAAGCTAGCGCGCAGGCGTGCCCCCAGATCCTCGAGCGCGCGCGCCGGAACCCAACCGGAGACCACAGCGAGATGTCCAGCGCTGCGGATTGAGGGATCGAGCGTCACGAAGGGGGCAGCCATTAGCAGGGACCGCCGCGCAGAGAGGAGAAGCTCGCGGTGCTTTTGCGACCAGGCCTCGACCTCAGCGCTCAGGGCATCGCGTTGGGCCTGCAGCCGGTCGCGCTCGGCAGCCAGCTCATCGGATTTACGCTCTGGGCTGGCATCCTCGAGTCCCGCCGGGATCGGTAAGGGCTGAAAGCTCGCAGAGCTGAGCAGGGAGGCCAGCTGACTCTCTTGCTCACCGCGCGGTCCGACGATGACCACATGGGTGCTCTGATCACGCTCCAGAAAGGTGAAGAGCAGGTGGTCTGCTAGGGTCACGGCACCCTGCAGACGACTGACGTTCTCACGCGGCACGACGCCGACATAGAAGTCTAGGAATCGGGTCTTGGTGCGCAGCGCACCCAAGTCAATCTTCAGGTTGCTGAAGTTTTCCAGCGAGGCCTGCTGCTCGCGCACGAAGCGGTCCTGCTCGTCGATGCGCCGGAAGCCCTCCTCAAAACGAGACGCCTCGGCCCAGCGGTCATTGAGCTTGGCGTTGATTGCTTGCAGCTCGTCGAGCTCAATGACGCGGACCTCGTCGAGATTGGGCGTCTCCTCGACCGGCACGACCTTGGCAATCTTTTCGAGTCGAGCCAGTGCCTGTTGATAGACCTCTCGGTAGTTGTGCCCCGGGACACCGCTTAGCATTTGCTCCTGTGGCGGGCGGGTGTCCGGATGAAAGCTCTCGGTCTCTGCCAGGGTCAACGATGCCTGCGGCAGGTCGTCCGTGATCACCAACAACCGTGCATGCTTCATCGGCAGCGGTCGTAGTCTGATCTCACGCCAGACGTCGGCTGAAAGCAGCTGCCGCCAAGCACGCGCGATTTCCCTGGCTGCCTTGGACAGGAGCGGGCCGGCCTGGGCTGCAGCATTCCTAGCGTGAGGCTCCAGCTTCGCGAGCAGCGTTTGCACCAGGGACCATGCCGCTAGCAGTCGCAGCTTCAAGGTCGTTGTGAGCTGTTGTCTCGTGATTGGCATCTAAAATGGGTGCGGTAGCTGGAGCGAAATGGGTATCCCAGCCGCAGCCTCAGCGAGACATTTGCGCTGTAGCGATTTTCGGCCACCCGGACCCTGCACGCCAGAGCG
>NZ_JBUDPI010000146.1:0-8366 GCF_054919635.1 Halochromatium sp.
CTGGTCGGTTCAATGGCACCTATCTGGCTGTCGATGAGGCTGTCGGCGTGCTTGGCCTCGTTGGCGGCAAGCGAGCAAAGGTCCTGCAGATCGAGTCCGCAGCCGAGAGCCTCTTTCAAAGCGGTTGGGAAGACCTCTCCATCAAGATATTTCAACGGGAGCTCTTCGAGCGCGCGAGATCACTCGGCGAAGCCTACGAGCAACTGACTCAGCACGCCGTCACGCTGATCTGCTACTTCAGCCTCGATCCGGAGCACGCTGAATAGGCAGCATCTGGGACGATCGCTCGATTCTGGTGAAACCTGCTCGCGAGCACTGCGGTGATCTCGATCATCACAGCTGGTTAGGATTCCATGTTCGAACAGACCTAAGCCGCGGGCTTCGCGATCATCCTCGACGACCTCGTTGACAGAGGGACTGCCTATGCTGCTCAAGATCACCAGCTATCTGCTGCTGGCTTTGCTCGGCCTGCTGCTGTTCGGACTCATGCTTTGGTGGCTGCAGCCCCGGCTGATCTTCTTTCCTTTCGAGCGGCTGGCAGCAACGCCGACCGATTGGGGACTCGACTATGAGGAGGTTCAGCTCACCGCCGAGGATGGGGTCAGCTTGCATGGCTGGCTCGTCGCGCCACCTGAGCCGCGTCGCTCACCGCCGCGCACGCTGCTGTTCTTCCATGGCAACGCCGGCAACATCTCGCACCGAGGCGAGTCGATCGCGATCTTCACCGATCTTGGGCTCGAGGTGCTGATTATCGACTATCGTGGCTATGGCCGCAGCAGTGGCTCTCCCTCGCAGCGAGGGCTGTATCGGGATGCAGCGGCGGCTTGGCACTGGCTCACGCAGGCTCGCGCTATCCCGCCTGAGGACATCGTCATCTTCGGACGCTCGCTTGGCGGCGCGGTGGCAGCCTGGCTTGCGGCTCAGACCTCGCCAGCAGGCTTGATCCTGGAATCGAGCTTCGACCGGTTGCAGAGCCTGGCCGATACCCATTACCCGCTCCTCTCGCGTCTGATCCCGCTTCGGGTCGAGTTTCCCGCCGTGGAGCAGATCGCCTCCGTGCGCTGTCCTGTGCTCGTGCTGCACAGCCCCGATGACGAGATCGTACCGGCTCGGCTTGGACGCCGGCTCTATGAAGCGGCTTCCGCGCCCAAGCGCTTCGTCGAGCTCCGTGGCGGCCATAACGAGGGCTTCCTGCGCTCGCAACCGCAGTATCAACAGGCACTCGATTCCTTCCTGACCGGGTTGCCAGCCAGCGACTCATCGTCTCGCGGCCATGATCGTTAGCGCTGAAGACTCGTCCTGTGTCGAGCAGAGCGCAGCTGATTACTGGTGCGGGCTAATAGGCTGTTGAGAAGCCGTCCACCGTGCCTGTGGATAAGCTGTCGAGTCTTTATCGCACTGACTCTGTCCACAGATCATCGACAGGTCTCAGCCAGCTACGAGACCCACTTATCGTTTTTTTAAGGCTCTGATTTAAATAAAAATAAGCTCTAACGCAGCACTTGTCCACCAGGCTTATTACGACGACTAGCTAGATATTTAAGAGAATAATGAATAGACGCCCTACCGGCGCTTAGGGCCAGACGCCGCGCTGCTCCAGTACAGAGGTCAATCGCTCTAGCGCCTCGACCAGTGCGGCGGTGCGCAGATCGGTGCAGCGCTGACCGTTGTCCCGATCACTGGCAAAGCCGCGCCAACGCGCGACGACTCGGTCGGTGGCGTTGTTGATCCGCGCGCGCAACCGACCGTTGATGTCTTCCAGCGGCCAACTGTGGTGCTCGATATTCTGCACCCACTCGTAGTAGCTCACCGTGACGCCGCCCGCGTTGGCGAGAATGTCTGGTAGCACCAGGATGCCGCGGGCGGCGAGGACGTCGTCGGCCTCGGGCGTGACCGGCCGATTCGCTCCCTCGATGACCACAGGTGCCTTCACCGCTTGCGCATTGCCAGCGTGGATCTGGCCGCCAAGTGCGGCCGGGATGAGCAGATCGCAGTCGAGCCCTAACAGGTCCTCGTTGGTGATGGTGCGGCTCTCGGCGAGGCCGACGACGGTGCCATTGTCGGCCTTGTGGCGATTTAGGGCGTCGAGGTCGATGCTGTCACCATTGCTGACGAGGACGCCGCCGCGTGAATCGCTGATGGCGATGATGCGTGCGCCGCGCTCGTGCAGCAGCCGTGCCGCGACCCGCCCGACCTCACCGTACCCCTGAATCGCGACCCGTGCCCCATCGACTGAGTCGAGTCCGGGGACCGCGCCGAGCCCCAACAGGCGTTCGGCGGCGAGCACACAGCCGCGCCCGGTCGCCTCGCTGCGGCCCTCGGAGCCGCCGATCGCAATTGGCTTGCCGGTGACCACAGGCAGATTGTTCTCGCCTGGATGGAGTGCGTCGTAGGTGTCGTAGATCCAGGCCATGGTCTGGCTATCGGTGTAGAGATCAGGCGCCGGAATGTCGGTATAAGGCCCGATGTTGTCGCCAAGCTCAGAGACGAAGCGACGCGTGATGCGCCGTAGCTCGCGCTGACTGAGCTGTTTGGGCGTGCAGGCGATGCCGCCCTTGGCGCCGCCGAAGGGGATGCGCAGCAGGGCACATTTCCAGGTCATCAAGGCGGCGAGGGCGGTGACCTCTGAGAGCGAGACCTCAGGATGGAAGCGAATACCGCCCTTGCCCGGCCCGAGGAGGCGGTTGTGCAGTACCCGATAGCCAACGAAGTTACGAATTTGGCCATCGTCGAGCTCGACTGGGATATTGACGGTGATGGTGCGTCGCGGTTGCAGCAGCACCTCGAGCAGCCCGGAATCGAGCGTGCTGAGGTGCTGCCGCGCGCGAGCAAACTGGCACTCGATGATGCGCTCAGGTGCGAGCTCATCACCGCTGTCGACCGCGTTGGCGATCGCTGCCGACCTTGGGGTCTTGATGCCAGTCACGGGACGCTCAACGAGGGCCTGGAGCCGAGGGGGCAATCGGTGTCAGTTGCCAAATCTCCTCGTTGTACTGGGCGATGGTGCGATCCGACGAGAAATGACCACTGCGCGCGGTGTTGAGGATGCTCATCTGCAGCCAGCGTGGACGGTCCAAGAAGGCATCAGCGGCCTGCTGTTGTGCACGGCGGTAGCTGTCGAAGTCGGCTGCCGTGAGCCAGGGGTCATGGGGATTGCGAATGCCCTGGATGAGTGGATCGAAGATGCCCGGCTCGAATTGGTTGAAGTGGCCACATTCGAGAAGTCCCATGACCTCGCGCAGGGCGTCGTCATGGGCGATGATCCCGTTGGGGTCATAGTGCGACCGCGTATGCGCGACCTCCTCTGCGGTGAGCCCGAAGAGAAAGAAGTTCTCGTCGCCGACCCGATCGCGGATCTCGATGTTGGCGCCATCGAGGGTGCCAATGGTCACCGCACCGTTCATCATGAACTTCATATTGCCGGTACCAGAGGCCTCCTTGCCAGCGGTGGAGATCTGCTCCGAGAGATCGGTGCCCGGGGCTAGGACTTCCATCACCGAGACGCGATAGTCCGGGATGAAGGCCACCCGTAGCTGCTCAGCCACCTGGCGATCAGCGTTTACCACCTTGGCAACATTGTTGATCAGCTTGATGATCAGTTTTGCGATCTCATAGCCGGGCGCCGCCTTGCCGCCGATGAGCACGCAACGGGGAGCACCGATGGTGCCATCGCCGTGCTTGATCCGGTTGTAGAGGTGGATCACGTGGAGGATGTTGAGGAGCTGGCGCTTGTACTCGTGGATGCGCTTGACCTGGACATCGAACATGAACTCGACTGGGAACTCGATCCGGCAGGTCGAGCTCACCATCTCAGCGAGCCGGGTCTTGTTCTCGGTCTTGATCTCATTCCACCGCTCACGGAAACCGCTGTCCGCGGCCTTAGGGGCAAGCTCCTCGAGAAGCGAGAGGTCGTTGACCCAGGCCTTGCTGATGGTCTCGTTGAGCAGCTCGCGCAGGCCGGGATTACACATCGCGAGCCAACGGCGCGGCGTGACCCCATTGGTCTTGTTGTTGAACTTGTCGGGCCAGAGCTCGTACCAATCGCGGAACAGACCCTGCTTGAGCAGCTCAGAATGCAGTGCCGCCACGCCGTTGACGGAGAAGCTGCCAACGATGGCGAGGAAGGCCATGCGCACTTGAGGGTCGTCACCCTCTTCGATCAGCGACATGCGCCGCTGCCGATCCATGTCACCGGGCCAGCGCGCAGCCACCTGGGAGAGGAAGCGAGCGTTGATCTCGTAGATGATCTCGAGGATACGTGGCAATAATTGCTTGAACAGCCGCACCGGCCAGCGTTCCAGGGCCTCAGGCAGCAGCGTGTGGTTGGTGTAGGCCATAGTGCGGGAGGCGATCTCCCAGGCCTGATCCCATTCCATATGATGCAGGTCCATGAGCTGGCGCATCAGCTCGGGCACCGAGACCGCCGGATGGGTGTCGTTGAGCTGGAAGCAGTTCTTGTCGGCGAACTCGCTGAAGTCCTCGCCGTGCAGCCGCTTCCACTCGCGAATCACGTCCTTGATGCTGGCGCAGGCCAAGAAGTACTGTTGGCGAAGACGCAGCTCCTTGCCGTTCTCGCTGGCGTCGTTCGGGTAGAGCACCATGGTGATGTGCTCGGCGTCGTTCTTCGCTGCGACCGATTCCGGGTAGCTGCCGGCATTGAATTCACCCAGATCGAAGACGTCGGTGGCGGTCGCTGACCACAGGCGCAGGGTATTGATGGTGTCGTTATGGTAGCCAGGGATCGGAATATCGTAAGGCACCGCAAGGACATCTCGGGTGTTGACCCAGCGCTGCACCATGCGACCCTGGTCGTCCTTGTGGGTCTCGGTGTGGCCGCCGAAGGGGACGCGCTGGGTGTACTCGGGGCGCTCCAGCTCCCAGGGATTACCGTCGCGCAGCCAGTGATCGGGCTCTTCAAGCTGACGACCGTTTTCGATCAGCTGTCGGAACATGCCAAAATCGTACCTGAGGCCATAGCCCTTTACGGGTAGCTGCAGCGTCGCACAGCTATCGAGGAAACAGGCTGCCAAGCGCCCAAGGCCACCATTACCGAGGCCGGCGTCCATCTCTGCGGATTCGATCTCCTCATACATCAGGCCCATCTCATAGAGGGCCTGACGCGCCTCGTCGGTGATGCCGAGGTTGAGCAGCGCGTTGCTGAGCGAGCGTCCCATCAGGAACTCAAGCGACAGATAGTAGGTTCGCTTGCAGTTGGCTTGGTCGTGGGCGTAGCGAGTGCGCTTCCAACGCTCCATCAGCCGGTCTCGCAACGTAACCGCTAAGGCCTTGTACGGATAGTAGGCTGATCGACAGTCACGGTCTCGGCCGAGGGTATGGGCGTAATAGTGCTGGAAGTCGCGCCCGATACTCTCGGTGTCCATACCGAGCGGCTCAAGCTTGAACAGACGTTCATTGGGCGTGCTTTCGGTCAGATCTTTGAACGGGGACATCATTGAGATCCTGCGCTGAAGGGCTGGCGATGAAGAAGAAAACAGGCTAAAGGTTCCCTAAAGGCCTTAAGATAACGCGCGTTGCGTCAAGCTGAGAACGCCTCAAGGCCAGGGTTGGCGATTCTTTTTCAACGGGGTCGGGCTCGATTGATCGAGCGAGTCTGCAGTCTACGTCATTCCAGGCTCAGTAGTAGGCGGCTATCACGCGCCATCCGAGCCAGGTGCGCTCGAGCTGCAGATGAACAGGGACTGCTTCGCGCCCTTGTTCTCGCCCTTGCGTGGGCTCGTCCATCGCGGCGCGGTGGCCGACCTGAACCCTGAATGCGAGTGGTGACTCGTAGAAGGCATAGCTAATCTGCGGCCAAAACCCATTGCCGTCCTCTGCGTGGGTCAGGAGGAGTTGGCGCAGCCAGCCGAGCGTGATCGCTTGCCGCAAGGCCTCACCATCGTCGCGACGAATCGCCAGTTGAACCCAGTCGATGAAGGAATCGGAGACTTCACCGATCACACTTCTGCGATCCTTGTTCAGCCGGCGTTGGATCTGCTCGTGCACCGCCTCGATATCGACCAGCGTGCCCAGCGCCGAGGTTGGTCCGTGAACACTGGTGAAGTTGAGTCGCCACAGGGTGATGTAAGGGGAAACGAAGTAAAGCATGCCAGCAACGACGAGGCCGAGCAGCAGCCAGCGCAACGGTGCAGGCATCGGAAACCGACGCTGCGGCAGGAGCTTGGGTATCGGTAGCGGCCCAGCGCTCGACATCAGGAAGACGGTGCCTGGAGCTGCTCGAGCTCCTCGCCGAGCGCAAGCCAAGACTGCTCGATCTCATCGAGCTCTGTGTCAAGGCGACGCTTGTCGTCGACGAGTACCAGGAGCCGCGGCTTGGCATCCGGCTCATAGAGCGCAGGCTCAGCAAGCGCTTGCTCCAGCTGGTCACGCTGCTCGGTGAGTGTCTCGAGGCGCTGCTCGAGCCTCTTCAGCTCGCGACGCAAGGGTTGAAGTCGCGCCCGGGCTTCGGCATCACGTCGGCGCAGATCTCTCTTTGATGGGCTGGTACTTGCTGCGGCTTGGGCTGGCGAATCGCCCCGGCTGCTGGTGCCCGCATTGGCTGCCAGTCGGCGCCGGGTCGCGCGCTGACTGATCCATGTCGGGTAGTCATCGAGGTCGCCCTCAAACGGGAGCACGGCGCCTTCGTCGACGAGCAGCAGGCTATCGCAGGTGATTCGCAATAGATGTCGATCGTGAGAGACAAGGATCACGGCCCCTTGATAATCCTGCAAGGCCTCGCTCAATGCATGGCGCATGTCGAGGTCGAGGTGATTGGTCGGCTCGTCGAGCAAGAGCAGATTGGGGCGCTGATAGACGACCAGTGCAAGTGCGAGCCGCGCCTTCTCCCCCCCAGAAAAGGGCGCGACGAGGCCAGTGGCCTGATCACCGCTGAAGCCAAAGCCACCGAGGAAGTTCCGCAGTTGCTGCTCCGACGCCGAGGGGTCTAAGCGGGCGAGGTGACGCAGGGGCGAGGCCTCCGGGTCTAGCTGGTCCATCTGGTGCTGAGCAAAATAACCGACGCCCAGCCCCTGGGCCTCGACGCGGCTGCCGGCAAGCAGCGGATGCTCGCCGGCCAGGGTCTTGATCAGGGTCGACTTGCCCGCCCCGTTCGGCCCCAAGAGCGCGATGCGATCACCAGGCTGCAGCGACAGACTGACCCCAGCGAGGATGGGGACGCCAGCATAGCCGACCGCGATCTCCTCCAGTCGCAACAGCGGATTGGGCTGAGTCTCCGCATCGCGAAAACGGAATCGAAACGGGGTGTCGACATGGGCCGGGGCAATCAGCTCGAGTCGCTCGAGCGCCTTGAGGCGGCTCTGCGCCTGACGTGCCTTGGTTGCCTTGGCGCGAAACCGGTCGATAAAGGATCGCACATGGGCGACCTCTCGCTGCTGACGCACAAAGGCGGCTTGCTGCTGAGCCAGCTGCTCTGCACGCTGCCGCTCGAACGCCGAATAGCCGCCGCTATAGGTCCAGAGCCGTTGTCGCTCGAGGTGGCAGATGCTGGTGACCACCGCATCGAGCACATCGCGGTCGTGTGAGATCATCACCAGGGTTCCGTCATAGCCGCGTAACCAGCCTTCTAGCCAGATGACGGCGTCGAGATCAAGATGATTGGTCGGCTCATCGAGCAGCAGCAGATCAGACCGGCACATCAGCGCGCGCGCTAGTGCAAGACGCATCCGCCAACCACCGGACCAGGCATCCAGCGGCTGACGCTCGCTGCCCACCGCGAACCCGAGCCCATGCATCAGCTGTGCGGCACGGCTCTCGGCCTCCCAAGCGCCGACCGATTCCAGCTGTCCGAGCAGTTCGCCCTGACGCAGCCCATCCTCAGCCTTCTCGGCCGCATCGAGATCGGCCTGCAACTGTCTGAGCTCTCTGTCTCCATCGATCACGAACTCGATCGCTTCACGCTGACCCGATGGGGTGTGCTGGGCAACGTGCGCGACCTCCCAGCCCCCGGGAATCGAGACGCTGCCGGCATCGGGCGCGAGCTCGTGTCGCAGGAGTGCGAGCAGACTCGACTTACCGCAGCCATTGGCACCGACGAGTCCGAGCTTCTGGCCAGGGTGAATGCGCAGATCGGCGTCCTCGAGCAGCAGCTTAGTGCCACGACGCAGACTGACGCCTCGCAGCTCGAGCATGCTCAGGCCTTGCCTCGGTGAGCCCTGGTCGGGGGCAGCTGAGGTTGTTGCGGCGACTCGCGATCGAGCTTGCGATAGCCGATCGCCTCGCTCAGGTCGGCGAGGCTGATTTGCTCCCGCTCGCCGAGGTCGGCGATGGTCCGGGCGACCTTCAGGATGCGATGGTAGGCACGTGCGGAGAGCGCAAGCGGCTGCATGGCTTGTTGCCTGAGCCGCTGGGGG
>NZ_JBUDPI010000147.1:0-8335 GCF_054919635.1 Halochromatium sp.
TCTACCAGCGCATGACCGAGACCTTCGTGCTGGACGAGGAGATGCGCGAGCGCCTTGCCGCGCTGAATCCAACCGCTTCGGCCAAGGTCGCGCAACGCCTGATCGAGGCCCATGAGCGCAATTATTGGGCGCCCGATGCCGAGACCCTGGAGGCGCTGCGCCAGGCTGGCGAAGAGCTCGAAGACCGTCTCGAAGGCATCACCGAAGGAGTCGCCGCATGACCCTCGACGATCTGCCAACCACGATCTACGGCGGCGGCAAGCCTGATAAGCCGACGACGACACCGAGGTCGGATCGCTGTGATGCGCCTGACTGCGGCGATCCCCAGCGCGGAGCACCGCGGCTCGCCGATCCTCATCTCGACGGTGAGGGCAGCGTACAGGTACAGCTCGACCCTAGCGAGCGCATCGACAAGGCGCAGGTCTTCGCAATCTATGGCAAGGGCGGCATTGGCAAGAGCACGACCAGCTCGAACCTTTCGGTCGCGTTCTCGAAGCTCGGCAAGCGGGTCGTGCAGATCGGTTGTGACCCCAAGCACGACAGCACCTTCACGCTGACCAAGTGCCTGGTGCCGACCGTGATCGACGTGCTCGAGTCGGTCAATTTCCACCCTGAGGAGCTCCGCCTCGAGGACTTCGTCTACGAGGGCTACAACGGCGTGATGTGTGTCGAGGCCGGTGGGCCACCAGCCGGTACCGGTTGTGGGGGCTATGTGGTCGGACAGACGGTGAAGCTGCTCAAGCAGCATCACCTGCTCGATGACACCGACATCGTCGTCTTCGACGTGCTCGGTGACGTCGTCTGCGGTGGCTTTGCCGCACCGCTGCAGCATGCGGATCGGGCGCTGATCGTCACCGCGAACGACTTCGACTCGATCTTCGCGATGAACCGCATCTCGACGGCGATCCTGGCCAAGGCCAAGAACTACAAGGTGCGCATCGGTGGCGTCATCGCCAACCGCAGCGATGAGACCGATCAGATCGATCGCTTCAATGATGCCACCGGCCTCAAGACCATGGCCCATCTGCCGGCGCTCGATGTGATTCGCCGCTCGCGCCTGCGCAAGGCGACCCTGTTCGAGATGGAGCCCTCGGCCGACGTCGAGCACGCGCAGGGACAGTATATGCAGCTTGCCGAATCGCTGCTCGCAGGCTCCGATCCACTGGATGTGACACCGATGCGTGACCGTGATCTGTTTGATTTCCTGGGCTTCGATTGAGCGCTGAGACCGAGTAACACCGATGCCCAACCCTTCGTATCAAGAACGCCGTAACCAGGTCGAGTCCTACTTCGATCGCACCGCGGTCGATGCCTGGAAGCGACTGACCTCCGACGTGCCGGTGAGCGGTATCCGCGCCACCGTGCGCGCCGGCCGCGATCGGATGCGCGCCACATTGCTCGATTGGCTCCCGGCCGACCTCAGCGGCAAGCGGCTGCTCGATGCGGGCTGCGGAACAGGCCTGCTGTCAGTCGAAGCAGCGCGCCGGGGCGCTGAGGTCTATGCGGTTGATCTGTCGCCGACGCTGATCGCCCATGCGCGCGAGCGCCTGCCGAGCGATCTGCCGGGACAGATCGAGTTTGCCGTCGGCGACATGCTGGCTCCAGAAGAGGGTGATTTCGACCATATCGTCGCCATGGACAGCATCATCCACTATGAGCCGGACGACGCGCTCGATGTGATTGCGGGCTTTGTCCAGCGTGCGCGCGTCTCGGTGCTCTTTACCTTTGCTCCCCGCACCCCTGCGTTGGCCGTGATGCATGCGGTTGGGCAGTTCTTTCCGCGCAGCGATCGCTCCCCGGCGATCATCCCGATCGCCGAGAAGGCGATGCGCGCTCGGCTTCAGGGTGCCTGGAGATTCGACGGCTGGGAGATCGGGCGCACCGAGCGGATCAGCAAGGGTTTTTATACCTCGCAGGCGCTCGAGCTGCGCCGATGCTTGGAGGTTCATCAGTAATGGCCGCCTCTCGGGATGAGCTAAAGCGCCTCTTCTACCAAGAGGTCTTGCCGAAGTTTCTGCCTTTCTCCGATGCAGCAACCAAAGAGCTGCCGCTGACGCGGCTGCTGAGGTTGGCACTGTTCCAGGCCTCGGTCGGCATGATGATGGTGCTGCTCTACGGCACCCTGAACCGCGTCATGGTGGTCGAGAAGGGCGTGCCGCCTTGGCTGATCGGTCTGATGGTCGCGCTGCCGGTGTTGGTCGCGCCCTTCCGCGCCCTGATCGGCTTCAAGTCCGATCATCATGAGTCGGCCTTCGGCTGGCGTCGAGTTCCGTACATCTGGTTCGGTACCCTGATGCAGTTCGGCGGTCTTGCCATCATGCCTTTCGCGCTGCTGCTGATGGCCGATGGTGGCAATGTGCCGACCTTCGTGACCTGGCTCGCGGCCGGACTCGCCTTCCTGATCGCGGGTGCGGGGCTGCATACCACGCAGACCGCTGGGCTGGCGCTGGCCACCGACCTGGCTAGCGACGACACCCGTCCGCGCGTGATCGCGCTGCTCTTTGTCGTGCTCAACCTGAGCATGCTGGTCGCCTCGCTCGTCTTTGGTGCGCTCCTCACCGGATTCGACCAAATGAGTGTCGCCGAGTCTAACCAGCGCTTGATTGGAGTGCTCCAAGGGGCGGCACTGGTGGCCGTCGCGCTGAACATGGTTGCCTTGTGGAAACAGGAGTCGATCAATCGCGAGCGCGCCGAGCAGATCAAGGCCGACCGTCAGGCGCAAAAAGAGCAGCCGCGCTTCTCCGAGACCTGGGCCAAGTTCATCCAGGCTGGCAGTGCCGCTCGTCTACTGGTCGCGCTCGGGCTCGGGACGGCGGGATTCCAGATGCAAGACATCTTGCTAGAGCCCTATGGTGGCCATGTGCTTGGGCTTACGGTGTCTCAGACCACGCGCCTGACCGCAATCTGGGCTTTCGGCACGCTCGCGGCCTTCGCCCTTTCGGCCTTCCTGCTTGGGCGCCGTGTCGACTACTACCGGATCTCGGTCGCCGGCGCCTTGATCGGCGTGTTGGCCTTCGTTGCCGTGATCGCCGCTGATCCGCTCGGCTCGCCGCTGCTGTTTCGCTTCGGCGCGCTGCTGATCGGCTTCGGTGGTGGACTGTTCGCGGTCGGTACCCTGACCGCGGCAATGAACCTCGCGGATGTCGAGGGCAGTGGCCTTGCGCTAGGGGCTTGGGGTGCGGTCCAAGCCACCGCTTACGGTCTTGCGATGTTCCTTGGCGGCACGATCCGCGATCTCGTGACGTCAATCACCTCCACGGGGGCCTTTGGTCCGAACCTGACTGGTGAGGCCGTCGGCTATGCCTTTGTCTATAACCTGGAGATCTTGCTGCTCTTCGCCACCCTGATCGCCATCGGACCGCTTGCCTTGAAAGGCGGTCACGCTGCGCGGTCTTCCTCGAAGTTCGGAATTACCGAGCTTCCCTAAAGTCACCTTGCCAACGGAGGTTTATCCGATGCCTACTGGTGCTCTTACCAACTACATCGACGTCGCCCAACTCACACTCTATGCGTTCTGGTTCTTCTTCTTCGCGCTGATCTTCTGGATTCGTCGCGAAGACAAGCGCGAAGGCTACCCGGTCGAGTCACAGCGCTTGCGTGGGGTCAAGATGATGGAAGGCTTCCCGCCGATGCCGAAGCCGAAGACCTTTGTCATGCCGCATACCGGTACCCAGGTGGTCAAGCCTGGCCCAGAACAGCCACAGTACAAGGTCAACGCCGAGCCAATTGCTCCGTTCCCGGGCTCTCCCTTGGCTCCGGTCGGCGATCCGATGAAGGCCAATGTCGGTCCTGGCTCTTACGCCATGCGCCTCGACGAGCCTGATCTGACCGAAGACGGTCGGCCGAAGATCGCCCCGATGCGGGTGGCCGAGCACTTCGAGGTCGTGAGCAAGGACCCCGACCCGCGCGGCATGCCGGTGCTGGGCTGCGACGGCAAGCAGGGCGGCACCGTGAAGGAGATCTGGGTCGATCAGTCCGAGCCGCAGATCCGTTACCTCGAGCTCGAGGCCACCGGCGGCAAGCGGGTCCTGTTGCCGATCACCATGTGCGTGGTCAAAGGCAAGAAGGGTTATGTCGACGTCAATGCCATCACTGGTGCTCAGTTCGCCGGCGCGCCGACGCTGAAGAGCTACGACCAGATCACCATGCGTGAAGAAGACATGGTCACCGCCTACTACGGTGCTGGAACCCTGTACGCCACTCCAGAGCGCGCGGAGCCGTTTCTGTGAGTGAATTTGCCTTCGAGCCGATTCACGGCTTGCCGGAGAACCTCCCCCCAGGGGAGGCGCTCCGTTGGCAGGGCGCGCCGCATTGGCGCGTTCTTGCCAGGCGCGCCTTTTATGTGCGCACGGTTGCAATCTACTTCGGTCTATTGATTCTCCTGCGTTTGGCGTTGCTCATCACCGGAGGTGTGTCCTTTCAGGAGGCCGTGCTCTCGATCCTCTGGCTCGGTACGCTCGCGCTGCTGGCCATCGCCATCTTGACGCTGCTTGCCTGGCTCTACAGTCGCTCGACGGTCTATAGCATCACTGATCGGCGGGTTGTCATACGTTTTGGCGTCGCCCTGCCTATGGCCGTCAATATCCCGTTCAAGATCATCGAGAGTGCGGGCTTGCGAACCTATCCGGATGGGTCCGGCGACATTCCCCTGGTGCTTGGCGATGGCCAGAAGGTCAATTATCTGATCATGTGGCCGAATGTGCGTCCCTGGCGGTTCTCCAATGCTCAGCCGATGCTGAGGGGCATTCCAGAGGCCGCAAAGGTTGCTGAGATCCTGGCTGAGGCCCTGAAATCAGCAGCCGCCGAAACGGCCGAGGATGCAGAGGATGCTGAGGTCTCTAGCGAGCAGTCCAAGGATGCCAACCGGGAAGCCAGCAGGCCCAGCGGTGAGCCGTCGTTAGAGCCATCCCCGGCGAAGGCCGGCGGTCAGTGAGCTGTCCATTCTAGGACGGTCTCTGACGGCGATGGCTTTTTTCCTTTTATCTTGCGCCGAGGAGTGCAGCGATGAGCGACCCATTTGAGGGGCGCCCCTTTCCGCGCGGCGTGTTGATCGGAGCCGCCGTGTTGATCACCTTTGTCATCGCGGCGGCTGCGATGGTCCGCCTGACCGGTGTTGGTGGCGTCGAAATGCCATTCGCACCGGTGGTCGAGGGCCGTGAGCTGGTGTTTGAGGATCTGGGTGATGGCGTGACCATGGTGGCCCTGCCGGGGCCAGAAGGTGCGGATCGCGATGCCGTTGTCGGCCTGTTGGAGTCCGGGGTCGACGGCTTTGCGATGGGCGTGATGCGGGGCATGGTGCGTGACCGCAACGCGCGTGACCTGCCGTTGGATGCCCCCTATCAGCTGGCCTTGCTCGAGGACGGTCGGCTGGTGTTTCGCGATCCCAGTGTCGGAACCGAGATCGATCTGCGAGCCTTTGGTCCGACCAACATGGCCTCGTTCTCCCCGCTTCTGCGCGTCGAGCCCAAGCCGCTTGCCGATGTGGTTGACAAGGACGCCCGCGACTAAGGGCCAACGACCGGATGTCGAGCTACGCCCTGGCGATCGGCTATGCATTGTTCCTTTGGTGGTTCAGCACCGGCGTCATTCTCTATCTCAATGGTCTTCCACGCCGAACCTATCCCGTTAGCCTGATCGCCGCTACGGCCTTAATGGTCGCGCTGGTCGTCCTGATCTATCTGGTTCGCGATCACGATGATCTTTGGGGGGCTTATCTCGGCTTCACCGCGGGCGTTCTGGTCTGGGGCTGGCTGGAGATGGTCTATTTCATGGGCCTGGTCACTGGGCCGCACAAGCAGGCCTGTCCGCCAGGCTGCACCGGCTGGCGCCGGTTTCGCTTGGCATTGGGCGCCAGCATCTACCACGAGCTGTTGCTGCTGCTGATTGCAGCGCTGCTGATCGCTGTCACCTGGGGGGCGGCTAACCAGCTTGGAACCTGGACCTTCGTTATCCTCTGGCTGATGCGCTGGAGTGCCAAGCTGAACCTGTTCCTTGGGGTGCCGAACCTGAACGAGGACTGGCTTCCGGAGCATGTGCGCTTCATCACCAGCTACCTGCGGAAGCGGCCGATGAACCTGTTGTTCCCTATCTCTGTTAGTGTTGCCACCGTGGTCATGTCGCTGCTCGTTGAGGCGGCACTAGAGCTTCCGGCAGAGGGGTTTGCCGGTGTGTCCTTGATCCTTGCCGCAACCCTGCTGGCGCTAGCGATCCTTGAGCACTGGTTCTTAGTGCTACCATTGGCCGATGGGGCACTCTGGCGCTGGGTGACCACCTCCGGTGACCGCGAAAGCACCACCGACGGGTTGGGAGCGGTTGATCAGAAAACGGTGGATTAGCCAGTGCGTTGATATGCATCAACGCTCAAGTACCGAGGCTTCACTAAGTTTAGCGCGATGGGGACGCCGCGACTGTGACCGTCTCCGCAGTGGTCCGATCCCGATCAAAAACAAGGCTGCGGATCAGGGAGCTGTGTGGCTATGGTTTCCTTCGCCCCGCATCACTGAGGTTCTCACATGTCCAATTTCGCGCCAACGGAGGTGTCACCGCAGCAGCTGGCCCGAATTGCTGAGCTCGGACCCCGGTATGCTCAGTCGGCGAGCGCTTCGACAGCCTGGATCGACAGCCTCGACAGTGCAGAGTACGAGAGCGCACTGCGGGAGATTGCCCTGCATCCGGACGAGACCCTGTCTCTCTATATTCACATCCCGTTTTGTCCAGGTCGCTGCCTCTATTGCGCCTGCAACACCACCGTCACCCACGATACCGCTTGGATCGATCGTTATCTCGACGCGATGGACCAAGAGATGGCCTTGGTAGCAGGTCATCTGCGTGGCGATCACGATGTACTGCAGCTGCACCTCGCTGGCGGCACCCCTAACTACCTCAACGATGCTCAATTGACGCGGTTGACCGAGATCATCGAGCGCCGCTTCCGCATCATCCCCGATACCGATCTGTCGATTGAGTGCGATCCGCGACGCGCCTCAGCAGGACAGCTCGATCTGCTTCACGCCTTGGGCTATCGGCGCATCACCTTCGGCGTCCAGGACCTGAACCCGCAGGTGCAGCGCGCCATTGGTCGCATGCAGTCAATCGACCTGATCCGCGATGTCTACGCGATGGCGCGCGAGACGGGTTTTGACGCCATTGGCTTTGACCTGATCTACGGCCTGCCCGAGCAGACCGAGACGAGCTTCCAAGACACCCTGGATGCCATCGTCGCGCTGGCTCCTGATCGTATCTCCTGCTTCGGTTATGCACGCACGACCGCCCACGGGACTCATCAGTACGCCATCGATGCGCACCGGTTACCCTCAGCAACCGAGCGCCAGGTGCTGTTCCATCGGGCTGTGAGTACGCTCACGGCTGCTGGCTATGCCTGGATCGGGCTCGACGCCTTTGCCTTGGACACCGACGAGCTCGCGATTGCCCAGGAGGAAGGGCGTTTGCGTCGCAATTGCATCGGTTATACAGACATCGAGACCGATCATATGCTGGGCTTTGGCAGCGCTGCCATTGGTGACGTCGGCGGGTTCTGCGTGCAAAACGAGGTCGATATCAACACCTGGGCCGCGCGGGTTCAGCGCGGTGAGCTGCCGGTCGCGCGCGGGCATCGGGTGAGCGACCGCGATCGGCGGCGACGCGACGCGATCGAGCATATGATCTGCAATCTCGAGCTGCCGGCCGAGGTCGCTGCAGGCTGCCTCGATGACGAGTACCGACGCCTTGCCAGCTATGCCGCCGATGGCTTGGTCTATGTCGAGCCGGATCGATTGCGGATCACATCCTCGGGACGCTACTTCCTGCGCACGCTCTGCAGCGACCACGGTGCCTATTTCGAGTGGGATCGCTCACGCTGGCACTTCACGCGCAGCCTATGAGTCCGCTTGACGATCCCAGCGCCATCATTCGGATCGGACCGAACGCCATCACCAGGGTCGCCGAGGCACTCAGGGCAGCCCATGGCTCGGCCGATGAAGTCTTCGCCGCAGCCGGTCTCACGCGATATCTCGCTGATCCGCCCGAGTCGATGGTCGATGAGCGTGACGTGACTGCGCTGCAGCACGCGCTGCGAGCCGAGCTTGACGCCGAGACTGCCCGACAGATCGGGCATGATGCGGGCCTGCGCACCGGCGACTATCTGCTCGCCCATCGCATCCCCAAACCAGCCCAACGAATCCTCAAGCTGTTACCGCCCGGACCCGCCAGTCGGATGCTGCTGAAGGCGGTCGGCAAGCATGCCTGGACCTTTTCGGGCAGTGGGCACTTCAGCTACAGCATCGGTCGACCGGTTCAGGTCCGTATCCAGGATTGTCCGCTATGCCGTGGCAGCCAG
>NZ_JBUDPI010000148.1:0-8333 GCF_054919635.1 Halochromatium sp.
CCAGTCTGCCCTGCGCCGCCGCGTTGATTGGCCGAGCACGGTTGCTCGTGGGCGTTGACACTGGACTCAGCCACATGGGGATCGCCTTGGAACGGCCGACGGTGCTGCTATTCGGCTCCACCTGCCCCTATACCGAGACCGGCAGCACCAAAGCGCGCGTGCTCTACCACCGGCGTGATTGCTCGCCCTGCCGTCGTCGACCGACCTGCAATGGTGCGTTCAGCTGCATGCGTGACATCGGGGTGGATGAGGTGATGGCAACCTTGGCCGATCTCGATGAGCAGACCGGTATTGACAGGTCCATTGATTCTGCCGATTGGGCTGCTCCCTCGGCTAGGCTGGCATGAAGGTACTGCACGTCGAGGGCGGGGCACACCTCTATGGCGGTGCGCTGCAGCTGTTGTACTTGCTCGAGGGGCTTGCTGAGCACGGGATCGACAATCATCTCGCCTGTCGTCGTGGCTGTGCGCTGGGCATCCGCGCCGAGCCCTTCGCCAGGGTGCATGGGATGCCGATGCATGGCGATCTGGATCTCCTGATGATCGCCCGGCTGTATCGGCTGATCCGCCGTCTGCAGCCGGACCTGGTCCATCTGCATAGCCGCATCGGGGCCGACCTGATGGGTGGTCTTGCGGCGCGCCTGGCAGGGGTGCCGGTGCTACATACGCGTCGGGTCGATAATCCCGAGCCGCGCTGGCTGGTCACACTGAAGTATCGGCTGCACGATCGGGTGATCGCGATCTCCGAGGGGATCGCGCGGGTGCTGCTGGCCGAGGGGCTACCATCCGCCAAGTTGCGGGTGGTGCGCAGTGCCGTGGTCGCCGAGCGCTTTGCCCAACCCTGTCGCCAGGGATTGATCCAGGAGCGGCTTGGGCTGCCGGAGGATGCGCTGCTGCTTGGCGTAGTGGCGCAGCTGATCGAGCGTAAGGGGCACGCGGTGCTGTTGGACGCGGTGCCATCCTTGCTCAGCGAGCAGCCTCGCCTGCATCTCATCTTCTTTGGCCAAGGGCCACTCGCGGCAACGCTCGAGCAGCGCATCAAACGCACCGGTCTGAGTGGCCGTGTTCATCTGCTCGGATTCCGCACCGATCTCGATGAGCTGCTGCCTTGCCTGTCGCTGCTGGTGCATCCGGCGCTGATGGAGGGTCTTGGTGTCTCGCTGCTCCAGGCCGCTGCGGCTGCTGTGCCGATCATTGCCAGTCGCGTCGGTGGCATCCCTGAGGCGGTGCAGGATGGCGTCACCGGCATCCTGACGCCGCCAGGTGATGCGGCTGCCCTGGAGCAAGCGATGCGGACCCTGCTTTCCAGCCCGCAGCTGCGCGAGCGGCTGGGTCGGGCCGGCGCCGAGCGAGCTCGGCGGGCATTCGGTGTCGACGCGATGGTTGCGGGGAACCTAGCGATCTATCACGCGCTGCTGGCGGAGTATCAGCGATGAGTGCCAAACGTCAAGCGTCGTTTGAGGCCGAGACTCTAGTCGGTCCCGCGGCTAGCTCCCAGTCTGGCTCCCAGTCCGGCTCTCAGGCAGGTGCTCCGGCTGGTTTTCAGCCGAGCCAAGACCTGCCGAGCCGAGATCTAGAGCATCGTCCCGAGGAGCATCACCCTGACAGGCACCGTATTTCTCAGTGGCCATCCAGCCTGCAGCTGATCGGCAGCAAGGGTCTGGGTGGTGCAGAGCGCTGGTTTAAGCGTTTTTGCGAGGCGCTCGCCGATCGTGGTGCGGCAGTCGAGATTGGCATCCGCGCCGGGAGCGGTCTAGATCGCGCGTTTGAGTGCCGGACTCAGGAGCGAGCTCCTCAGCACGGGCGGCAGGGGTCCCCTGCTCGGATGCCTTGTCATCGGCTGCCGTTTCGTACCGTCTGGGACCCGTTCTCGCGCCAAGCCATTCGGGGACTTGTCAAACGCCGTCAGCCTGAGATTGTGCAAACCTATATGGGTCGCGCGACACGCCTCACGCGCTTGACGCGGCGCCCTGGCTCGGCGAGGCCGATCCATTTGACCCGGCTTGGTGGCTACTATGAGCTGTCTCCCTACCGTCATGCCGATGCCTGGATCGGTAATACGCGACAGCTCTGCGACTGGATGCTGAAACAGGGGCTGCCGAACGATCGTGTCTATCAGATCTATAATTTCGTTGACCCGCCATCACCCAGGCCGGCATCCGAGATCGAGCAGTTACGCTTGGACCTGGGGCTGCGACCGGATGAGCAGCTGCTGCTCTGTGCCGGGCGCTTCATGGTCTTCAAGGGGCATCGCTACCTGCTCGATGCGCTTTCGCGCCTGCCGCCCGAGGTTGGTGGTCGCCGTTGGCGCTTGCTGATGCTCGGTGACGGCCCCTTAGCTCCAGCATTGCAGCGGCAGGCCGCCGATCTTGGCATCGCTGAGCGTATCCGCTGGCTCGGTTGGCAGCCAGAGCCGGCACCCTATCTGCAGCTGTGCGACCTGGTGGTCTTTCCGTCGCTGGAGATCGAGACCCTCGGTAACGTCATCCTGGAGGCCTGGGCTTCGCAGCGACCCTTGGTGACCACGGCCTTTCGCGGCGCGCGCGAGATCGCGCATCACGGCGAGGATGCTTGGTGCGTGCCCTGCGAGGATGCGGCGGCGCTGGCCGATGGCATCCGGCAGCTGCTGCAAGAGCCGGCGCTCGCAAGGGCGCTGGTCGAGCGCGGCGCCCAGCGGGTCGAGCAGGCCTTTTCACGTGATGCCATCATGCAGCGCTACCTTGAGCTCTACACCGACCTGATCCATGGCTGATTCGATCTTCAGCACGCGCACCAGCCCCAGCAACGATGCCGGCACCCGTCTCTCGATCCTGATGTACCACCAGGTCGGGTGCTTCAAGGCGATGCGGGCGCACCGGGCGAACTATTGCGATGCCGGGCGCTTTGCTCGTCAGATGGCCATGCTGGCCTATGGCGGTTTCAATGTCATGACACTGGAGCAGGCGCTCGCTGGACTGCGAGGCGCGCGCCCATTGCCGCCGCGTGCCGTGCTCTTGACCTTCGACGATGCCTACGCTGGCTTTCTCGAGCATGCGCTGCCGGTGCTATCTCGGCATCGGTTTCCAGCCGTGGTCTACGCCATCAGCGATTGGCTCGGACAGCGCATGCGTTGGGCCGAGCCGGCACCGGGGCGAGCCGAGCCAGCTCTGATGAGCGCCGGTCAATTGCGCGGGCTTCGGGAGGTTGGCATCAGCGTTGGCTCGCATGGGGTCTCGCATCGCAAGCTTGCCGAGCTAACGCCCAAGGAGCAGGCGCTGGAGCTGACTCAGAGCCGGGCTGCGCTCGAAGACCTGCTCGGAGAACCGGTCCAAGATCTCTGCTATCCGTTTGGCAGTTTCAGCCAGGAGACGGTGCGGCTTGCGGCTGATGCGGGCTATCGTAGCGCCATGACCTGCCTGCGCGGCGCCGCCTCAGGCTCCGACCATCCGCTGGTGCTGCCACGGAAAGCGATCTCGTTTGGCGACAACCTGCTGGGTTTTGCTTGGAAGTTGGCTAAGCACCGCCCAAAGCCGGCGCTCGAGGAATGGCGTCGCTGGAGCCGTCAGCGGAGCAGCGATCCTGCTGCAGTCTCGGGCCGTGCCTCGGTGAGCGCTCCCGTTGACGTCCCTGTTAGCGCCTCAGATAACGACCCATGTAGCAACCCCATTTGCGACCCATTTAGCGCCCCAGTCAGCGCTGCTACTGGCCCCAGTGTTACCGCCAAGGTAGGCATCGAACCGAAGGTGGCTGTGTTACCGGACCCGCTCTCGGTGCAGGCGTCTTAGGCGACGGGCGATGATGCGCCACCTCTATTCGCTGCTACTCTCGCTGCTGCTGCCGCTGGTGCTGCTCCGGCTGCTCTGGCGCGGCTATCGGAATCCGGCCTATCTGGCGCGTTGGACAGAACGCCTCGGTCTCTGGCGTCGGCCGTTGCAACCGGTGGATCTTTGGATTCACGCCGTCTCGGTCGGGGAGGTCCAGGCGATGCAGCCGCTGATGCGCGAGCTGCTCACTCGGGAGCCCGCGTTGACGCTGCTTGTGACGACAACCACCCCGACCGGCGCGCGACGGCTGCACGCGCTGTTCGCCGAGCGTGTTCGGCACCTCTTCACGCCTTATGATCTGCCCTGGATCATGCGGCGCTTCCTGAGCGGTATCCAGCCGCGCCTTGTGCTGGTGGTCGAGACCGAGATCTGGCCGAACATGCTCGCTGCCTGCGCCGAGCGCAAGATCCCGGTGATCCTCGCCAATGCACGGATGTCGCCACGTTCGGCTCGCGGTTATGCTCGCGTGGGCAACTTCACCGCCCCGACCTTGCGGCGCTTCGGGTGGATCGCCGCTCAGAGTGAGGCAGATGCCGAGCGCTTCATCCAGCTCGGTGCGGTGCCGGGTCGCGTTGTTGTGACCGGAAGCATCAAGTTCGATGTGCGCCTGCCTGCGAGTCTTCGTGATCGTGCCGAGGTCTTACGCCGTGGCTGGGGGGTGAATCGTCCGGTCTGGGTCGCCGCCAGCACCCACGAGGGCGAAGAAGAGCTACTCCTCTCAGTCCAGCGGAGGCTGCGGGAGCGCTTCGTCGATGTGCTCTTGGTGTTGGTGCCACGCCACCCCGAGCGCTTCGACCGGGTCGCGGCCCTGGTGCATCGGGCGGGCTTGGCGATGCTGCGCCGCAGCGATGGACATGCCTGCGATGCCGACTGCTCGGTCTATCTCGTCGATAGCATGGGCGAGCTGCCGCTGTTCTTGGCCGCTGCTGATGCGGCCTTCATCGGCGGCAGTCTGGTGCCGGTCGGAGGCCATAACCTGCTTGAGGCAGCCGCCCTGGCCATCCCGGTGGCGATCGGCCCGCACAGCTTCAACTTCGACGAGATCACAAGGCGCCTCGTCGCCGAAGAGGGCGCCGTGCAGGTCAAGGACGCCGAGGCCCTCGCCCGACTGCTCGAGGCCTGGCTCGGCGACGCTGCCGAGCGTACCCGCATCGGTGAGCAGGCGTTTGCCTTTGTCGAGCGCAATCGCGGCGCCTTGCAGCGCCTGCTGGTGCTGCTTGATGAAAGCGGTATGAGCTCTTCTTGATTTGAGGACCGCTGTAGGGCGACCATCCGGAAGTGGTCTGGCGCTAGCAACTCAGCACGGGCTCAGGCTTGTGTGGGGCCTCGGAGACGAGCAGCGCTGTCTCAGGCGCCTTTGAACAGCGTCGAGACCGCGCGGAACTGCTCATGCTGGGAGTCGCTGACCCACTCGAAGGCGACGGATTCGGTGTTGCTGACCTGGATGCCGGAGTGACGCATGCGCTCAAGGGCGTTCGCGGCCTTCTCCGGGTGCCGGGAGCAGATGGCATCGGCAGCGACAAAGACCTGATAGCCCCAGCGTTGCAAACCGGAGGCGGTCTGGATGATGCAGATGTGTGCCTCCATGCCCACCAAGACCACCTGCTTACGCTTGGGCTCTTCGGTGAGCGCCCGCTCGAAGCCGGGCGCGGTGCAGCAGGAGAAGCAGGTCTTCTCGGTCGGCGCGGCCGACTCGGGTAGTTGCTCGCGGACCGCGGCGATGGTCTTGCCGAGCCCCTTGGGGTTCTGCTCGGTGGAGATGATCGGGATCTCGAGGATCTTGGCCGAGCTGATCAGGCGGTTGATGTTGGTTACCGTGCGCTCGAGCACCTCATCGGGCATGGCTGCGGCGAGCCGCTCCTGGGCGTCGATAATCAGCAGCTGCGCAAATGCGGCCTGGCACAACGGCATTGGGGCCTGATGGATGCTCATGGCGATCTCCTCGCGTGGGGTGGGTGAGCGATGCGCCTCGAGCGCTGCTCAGTAAGTGGGCATCTTGGGATCGACGTCGCTCGCCCAAGCGGCGACCCCGCCGCGGAGGTTGATGACGCGCTGAAAGCCTTGCTGATCGAGAAAGCGGGCGACCTGCTGGGAGCGTATGCCGTGATGGCAGATGACCACGGTCGGGCGCTCCCGATCGAGTTGGCCGAGGCTCGCTGGCACCTGGCGCATGGGCAGTGGCTCGCTCCCGTCGATCCGGCAGATCGCCTGCTCCCAGGGCTCGCGCACATCGAGTAGGAGCGGCTGCTGATTGTCGATCTTGCCTTCGCCGTCGAGGAGCTCCTTGAGGGCTTGTGGAGTGATCTGGTCCATAGGCTGAGTGCTCGCGAAGCGGGTGGGCTCAGAACGCAAAGCGTTCCGGCGACGGGGCGTTTTCCAGCGCTGAGATCGAGGTTTCGAACAGGCGCTCGCGGCGGAAATCGTTGCCGATACGGGTGATGCGCATGGCCTCCATCAACGGTTGCTCACCGACGACGATGAACAGTCGGCCACCATCGACCAGCAGTTGCTCGAGTGCGGGGAGAGGCTCGGTGGTGGGGACGGAGCCAGTGACCGCGATGACATCGAAGGGGCCACCATCGACGCGGCCGGCGAAGGCATCAGCGGTATGCACCTCGACCTGAGATAGCCCCATGGCGTTGAGGCGGGCGCGGGCGCCTTCGGCAAGGTCCGGATCGATCTCGATACTGAAGACGCGCTCGCCAAGGTGCGCCAGGCATGCGGTGACATAGCCAGTGCCGGTGCCGACCTCGAAGATCGTCTCGTGCGGCTGCACGTCCAAGGCCTGCAGGAGACGGCCGACCACCTTGGGCGCCAGCATCGCGGTGCGCTCGCCGAGCGGGATCTCGATATCGGCGTAGGCGAGGCCACGGTAGCCGTCCGGGACGAAGGCCTCGCGGGGGAGCTTGTGCATCACGGCCAGCACGCGCTCATCGAGCACCTCCCAGGGCCGTACCTGCTGCTCGATCATATTGAAACGTGCGCGATCCATGGTGGGTTGCATCCGCTTGGGTCCTCTGTCTACTGTCGTGTCGAGCCAAAACCGCCAGGTTAACAACCGAGAAATACTATGGGTTTTGCTCCAATGTGACAAGCATTGGGCGCTTGCGGAGCCCTGCTGCTCGAACTCCCTTGCACTGAGGGCGCGCTACAGGAGCACCAGATTGTCGCGGTGGATCAGCTCCTCGTCATCGATGTAGCCGAGGATTCCGGCGAAGGCGGAGCTGGGCTGGCCCTTGATGCGCAGCGTGTCCTGGACGTCATAATTGACCAGTCCGCGGGCGATCTCATGGCCTTTCTCATCCACGCAGGCGACCACCTCACCTCGCTTGAACTGTCCGCGCACCTCCTTGACGCCGACCGCAAGCAGGCTGCGACCTTGCTCGCGCAGTGCGTGGGCAGCGCCGGTGTCGAGCACCAAGCGACCGCTGACGCGGAGATGGCCGGCAAGCCATTGTTTGCGCGCCGCCTGCGGCTCCTGTACCGGGGTCAGCAATGTGCCGATCGGCTCACCATGGCCGAGCCGGCTCAATCAGTCCTGGCCGCGACCTGGGGCGATGATGGTGGCGCAGCCCGAGCGCGCGGCCAGTCGCGCGGCGCGAACCTTGGTCACCATGCCGCCGCTGCCAAGGCCGCCGCTGCCACCGGCGACCTCGTCGAGGCGATTGTCATCGATGCGGGTCTCGGCGATCAGGCGTGCATCGGGGCGTTTGCGCGGATCGGCATCGAACAGGCCATCCTGATCGGTCAGCAGCACCAGCAGCTCGGCCTCGATCAGGTTGGCGACCAGCGCGGCGAGGGTGTCGTTGTCGCCGAATCTCAGCTCATCGGTAGCAACCGTATCGTTCTCGTTGATGACCGGCACCACGCCGAGCGAGAGCAGGGTGCGTAGGGTGCTGCGGGCATTCAGGTAGCGCTCGCGATTGGCCAGATCCTCGCGGGTGAGGAGCACTTGGGCGGTGTGCAGTCCATGCCGGGCGAAGCAGGTCTCCCAGGCGCGGATCAAGCCCATCTGACCGATGGCCGCCGCGGCCTGCAGCTCGTGCAGCGCGCGTGGTCGCCGTGGCCAGCCCATGCGTGCCATGCCTTGGGCGACGGCACCGGAAGAGACCAAGACCAGATCCTGGCCCGCGAGCCGGCGCGCGCTGAGCTGAGCGACCCAGGGCTCAAGCACCTCGATATCGAGTCCTGCGCCGTCGCGGGTCAGGAGCGCACTACCGATCTTCACGACCCAGCGCCGGGTCTGTGGAATCCGCTGGCGGTTGAACATTCGAGTGGCGAGTGGCGAGTGGCGAGCAGTGCGTAATGACGAGAGTCTAACGGCGGGGGAGGGTGACCAGTGCCCGGTGGTCAGTCGAGCGGGTGCCAGGATGATGATGGATCATCGCCAACGACACGCGGGCTGTCCTGCTGTGGATCATCGCGCCGGCGATCACCCCGGCTATCACCCTGGCCAAGATCCCCGCTCTTAACAGAGTTCGGCTCGTCATCTTGGCTCGGTACCTCGTCCGGCTGCGACTCAAACGGATGC
>NZ_JBUDPI010000149.1:0-8241 GCF_054919635.1 Halochromatium sp.
CGCTTGCTGAAGCCGAAGGTCGGAGAGTTGTTCGGCATCGGCGCCGATTCGCTGCAGGGTCGAGAACTGCTCCTCAAGCGCGAGCAAGTGGGATTCGAGTGCTGCCTCCTCGGCAGCCCGATTCACGGAGTCGGCGGCGGTGTCCTGCAGGTGGGTCCGCGTGATGTCGAAGTGCTTCATGGCAACTGCTCTTGTCGCCGCGTACGGCGCTGTCCTCGTTAGAATTGTGGCTGGCTCGGCAGCCGGTCCGTGACCGGCCGCGGCGGTTCTCGCTGCGGGTCGCTCGCCTGCATCTGAAGGCCCCGCTGACGTTTCATCGCGGCCTCGCCTTCTTGAAGCCAGTCGCGACAGCGAATGGTGCAGAGCGGGCAATGCGGACTAACAAGCTGAGCTAGCGCACCAGGCCACTGAATGCGGCCTCGAGCCGATCCTCCCAATCATCGGGTGTATCAGAGAAGGGTGGCTTCACGTCGATGCGAAAGAATCGCTCGCCTTGGCGCGCAACCTCTTGAATCGCCGACAGTAGCTCCTCGAAGCTCTCGAGCTCCTTGTTGGAAACGAGGATGTCGCTAAGCATGAGCATGATCTGTGAGCCCCTCTGACTGGAAGTGCGCGGACGGCACCAGGATCGCCAAGCCTCGCGCGAAAGCATGGTCGCCCAGGTGATCTCTCTCTGCCCAAGCAGGTAAAGCCGCAATCGAGCAAAAACAACTCGAGCCGCCCTAAGGCTCGGCGATGGCGAGCAAGGTCCTCCTCTGGTTGAGCCTGCTCGAGTCGGCGGAAGACCGATCGCGAGGACCGGAGTGGTGGCTGCAGGAGTGGCCGCGGCAGCTTCGGAGGCGGCTGAATAAGCTATTGGAATATTAGGATATGTTGACAGAGCGCTGATCGGCGCTTATGCTCTCGACCCCAGTGCAAACGCCGTCGGTCGCGCACTAGGTTGCTGATCGCAAACGAGAAATAGTGCGGTTGTCAACTATCTCTTAGGGGATAGGGTGGGCTTATTCCCTCCCCCTAAGGTGCGGTTTCCAGCGCGGCCTGCCGCCTCGTATAGTGCAGCTCCGTGGCACACGGCGCCGCGAAAGAATCCGAATTCGATCTGTGTCTTACCACGACGTTTCTCGATAGGAGATAGCGACATGGCCCTCGACAAGCACCAAACTCCGATGCTCGACCAACTTGAAGATGGCCCCTGGCCGAGCTTCATCTCCGGTATCAAGCGTCTCCGGGACGAGCACGGCGACGAGCGCATCAATGCGATCACGAACGATCTGCTCGGCCAGCTCGAGCACTCCTATGAAACCCGCAAGGGCTACTGGAAGGGCGGTACCGTCTCGGTCTACGGCTACGGCGGCGGGATCATCCCGCGCTTCTCAGAGGTCGGTAAGGCCTTCCCGAAGTCGAGAGAATTCCACACCCTGCGGGTCCAGCCACCGGCGGGTAACCACTACAGCACCGCGATGCTGCGTCAGCTTGCGGATAGCTGGGAGAAGCATGGCTCGGGTCTCGTGACCTTCCACGGTCAGACCGGCAATATCATGTTCATCGGTGCTGACACCAATTCCACTCAGCATTTCTTCGACGAAATCAACGAGTACGGTTGGGATCTGGGTGGTGCTGGCCCCTGCGTGCGCACCGCGATGTCATGCGTCGGTGCCGCTCGCTGCGAGATGTCGTGCACCAATGAGCTGAAGGCCCACCGGGCGCTGGTCAACAATTTTGTTGACGATGTTCACCGTCCAGCGCTGCCGTATAAGTTCAAGTTCAAGGTCTCAGGCTGCGCCAACGACTGCCAGAACGCCATCGAGCGCTCGGACTTCGCCGTGCTCGGCACCTGGCGCGATGATATGAAGGTCGACCAGGACGAGGTGAAGGCCTACGTCAAGGCCAAGGGTCGCCAGTACATCATCGATAACGTCATCACCCGGTGCCCGACCCAGGCCCTGTCGCTGAACGACGACGACACCTTGGCGGTGAACAATCGCGACTGTGTGCGCTGCATGCACTGTTTGAACGTGATGCCGAAGGCCTTGCACCCCGGCGACGACAAGGGTGTGACCATCCTCATCGGCGGCAAGCGCACCCTCAAGATCGGCGATCTGATGGGCACCGTCATCGTGCCCTTCCGCAAGCTCGAGACCGAGGAAGACTACGAAGAGATGGTCGAGATGGCCGAGAACATCATCGACTTCTGGGCTGAGAATGGTCTCGAGCACGAGCGTTGCGGCGAGATGATCGAGCGCATCGGTTTGGCCAACTTCCTCGACGGTATCGGTATTGAGCCTGATCCGAACATGCTGAGCCATCCGCGCCAAAGCTCCTATGTCCGCATGGACGGCTGGGACGAGGCTGCGGAGCAGTGGTTCGAGCGCCAGGCAGAGAAGGCTGCCGGCTAAGGGCCTGAAGCAGATCAGTCGCGGACACTGGCGTACCCGCACCTTTGGCGCGCGCCGGTGTTCGACGCACCGAATTCAATCAGCACCTAACTGTTTACTGATTTACTGGAGAGTTACCGATGGCTAAAGACATGCGCGAGCCCATCGAGTCCGGCTGCCCCGATCCTTGGCAGTACATGCATCCGACGATGCGCAAGAACTTCGGTCAATGGAAGTACCATGATCATCCGCGCCCGGGCGTGCTGCGCCACGTCGCCTACAGTGGCGATGAGATCTGGACCGTGCGTGCCGGCACTCAGCGCATCTTGGACGTCTTCACGCTGCGCAAGTTGTGCGATATCGGCGACGAGTACGCCGACGGCTACGTCCACTTCACGCTGCGCTCGAACATCGAGTACATGGTCACCGAAGAGTCGCGTGTCGCGCCGCTGATCAATGCGCTCGAAGAGGCTGGATTTATCGTCGGTGGCACCCAAAACTCGGTCGCGATGATCTCGCACACCCAGGGCTGGCTGCACTGCGATATCCCCGGCACCGACGCCTCTGGCGTGGTCAAGTCGATGATGGATGAGCTCATCGACGAGTTCCGCAATGCCACAATGCCCAACCGGGTGCACATTACGACGAGCTGCTGCCAGATCAACTGCGGCGGTCAGGGCGACATCGCCATCAATATCCAGCACACCAAGCCACCGAAGATCAATCATGATCTGGTCGCTAATGTCTGCGAGCGTCCATCGGTCGTTGCGCGCTGCCCGGTGGCCGCGATTCGTCCGGCCATGGTCAACGGCAAGCCTTCGCTCGAGGTCGACGAGCGCAAGTGCATCTGCTGCGGCGCCTGCTACCCACCGTGCCCGCCGATGCAGATCAACGATGCCGAGCACTCCAAGCTGGCGATCTGGGTCGGTGGTAACCACTCTAACGCCCGCGGCAAGCCGACCTTCCAGAAGCTGGTCGCGGCCGGTATCCCGAACAATCCGCCGCGCTGGCCCGAGGCGACTGCGATCGTCAAGCGCATCCTCAAGGCCTATAAAGAGGGTGCGCGTGATTGGGAGCGGGTCAACGAGTGGATCGAGCGTATCGGCTGGCCGCGCTTCTTTGAAGAGGTCGAGCTGCCGTTCACCAAGTACCACATCGATACCTGGCGCGGCTCACGTGCCAGCTTCAACGCCTCTTCCTACATCCGTTTCTAAGTCACGGATTCCGGAGCCCACACCAGCGAGGTCGCAATGAAGTTCGCAATCCAGGTCAATGAAGGACCCTACCAGCACCAGGCTGCCGATTCGGCGTATTTCTTCGCCAAGGCAGCCCTTGAGAAGGGGCACGAGATCTTTCGCGTGTTCTTCTACCACGATGGCGTCAACAACTCGACGCGGCTCACGACGCCGCCTCAGGATGACCGCAACGTCGTCGCGCGCTGGGCTGAGCTGGCCGAACAACATGACCTCGACATGGTCGTCTGCGTCGCCGCCGCCCAGCGGCGCGGCGTGGTCGATGAGGGTGAGGCGCAGCGCAACGGCAAGGATGCCACCAACATCGATCCCCGGTTTCGCATCTCCGGTCTCGGCCAGCTGGTCGAGGCGGCGATCCAGTCCGATCGGCTGGTCGTCTTCGGCGACTGATCATCTGTCCGGAACCAGAAACCAGGGGTACGCACCATGTCCGAAACTATCAAGAATTTTCTCTATCTGAACCGCAAGGCGCCCTACGGCACCATCTACGCCTGGGAATCGCTCGAGGTCGTATTGATCGGTGCCGCCTTTGATCAGGACGTCAGTCTGGCCTTTGTCGACGACGGCGTATTTCAGCTGACCAAGGGACAGGACACTGCTGCGGTTGGCATGAAGAATTTCTCGCCGACCTACGCAGCACTCGGCGACTACGAGGTCAAGAAGATCTACGTCGAGAAGGAGTCGCTGGAGGAGCGAGGGCTGACCTTGGACGACCTGCAGCACCTGACCTGGGAAGACGAGGATGATGACTGGGCTGAAAAGGACTCGATTCACCTTGTCACCCGCGCCGACATGGCGACTATCATGGACGGCGCTGACGTCGTCTTCAGCTTCTGAGATCGAGCGAACACCTGAGGAACACGATGAGCACATTGCACACCGTCAATAAGTCGCCGTTCGAGAAGACGTCGCTGGCTGCCTGTCTCGGCCATGCGAGTGCTGGCGCCGCCGTTTTACTGATCGAGGACGGCGTCTATGCAGCACTGACACAGACCAGTGTCGAGGAGCAGGTAAAGGGCGCCCTCGGCTCCGTGAAGGTCTATGCGCTGGGTCCTGATCTCCAGGCTCGCGGCTTGTCAGAGGATCGTCTCATTCCCGGAATCAGTGTTGTGGACTATGCCGGCTTCGTGGATCTTGCCGCGGAGCACGATAAGGTCCAGGCCTGGTTGTAGTTTTTCACTTTCCACTGTTTAGGAGCATACCGATGCCAATCGAAGTAAACGGTAAGACGTTTGAGACCGACGAAGAAGGCTACCTGGCCAACATCAACGACTGGGAGCCGGGTGTCGCCGAAGTCATGTCGAAAGAGGATGACCTGGAGCTCACCGACGAGCATTGGGACATCATCAACTATCTGCGCGAGTACTACGAGGAGTACCAGATTGCTCCCGCCGTGCGCGTGCTGACCAAGGCGGTTGGCAAGAAGTTCGGCAAGGATAAGGGCAACAGCAAGTATCTGTACGGCCTTTTCCCGTACGGCCCGGCCAAGCAGGCGTGCCGCTACGCTGGCCTGCCAAAGCCGACTGGCTGCGTCTGAGTCAGCCTGCTTAACCGGCCAGTCATCAAGCTGGCCGGTGGTCTCGGGCTCGAGCGAGCTCGAGCACCCGTCGACGCCCTTGCCATGCTGTCGACACCGATAACGCTCAAGAGATCGTGCACCACTGGGTCCGCTCGATCAGAGCAGACGCCATTGGGCCAACGCCACTGAGGTAGCGGAAACATGTCGTTTCTGTCGGATGTTTACGCCGGTCTGTTTTACTTCGCGGCCTTCGTGCTGGTCGCTGGATTAACCAATAAGGTCATCCAATACGCGCGCACGCCTGCCCCGCTGAAGATCCCGACCACCCCTGCGCCGACCACCAAGACCGGCGTCGTGCTGCGCATCACGCGTGAAGTGGTGTTCTTCGAGAGCCTGTTTCGCGGCAGCAAGTGGACCTGGATCTTTGGCTGGATGTTCCATTTCGGTCTGTTCCTGGTCACTCTGCGCCATCTGCGATATTTTCTCGATCCGGTGCCTCTGCCGATCGAGATGATTCAGCCATTCGGCATCTACGGCGGTATGGCGATGGTGGTTGGTCTGGCTGGCCTTTGGGCACGGCGTTTCCTGGTCGATCGCGTTCGCTATATCACCGCGCTGTCCGACCATCTGATCCTCGCGCTCCTGATTACGATCGGTTTCTCTGGGCTGCTGATGCGTTTCGTCGCGCACACCGACATCATGCGGGTGAAGCAGTTCTTCCAGGGACTCTATGTCGGACAGGTCTATACGTTGCCGGCGGACCCATTGCTCCTCCTGCACCTGCTGCTTGTTGCGCTGCTGATGATCATTTTCCCATACAGCAAGCTGCTGCACGCGCCGGGACTCTTCTTCAGCCCATCGCGAAATCAGGTCGACAACCCTCGGGAGCAGCGTCACATCGCGCCCTGGGCGAAACGCCTGGAGCAGGACTGACCGGTTCTGCTGCTCCGACCACTGAGACCCTGGCTGGCGACGTTTTGAAACGAGGTTGAATCATGGCGAAGGCCGACTTCCAAGTCCCCGTACTCAAGCAGTACCCAGAGATCCCGGAGCTCGAGCCGGGGATCATGGCGCATTCGAGCCCGTTCAAGTCGAAGCCACAATTCCAGGCTGAGCTCGGCTTTCCGGGCGAACTGGTCGACGACTGGCAGACCAAGGCCATCGATAAGATGGGCGACTTGCTGGGCCGCTATCGCTCGTTGAGGGTCTATCTGGACTCCTGCGTCAAATGTGGCTCCTGCACCGACAAATGCCACTACTACCTCGGCACCCGTGATCCGAAGAACATGCCGGTCGGGCGCCAAGACCTGATGCGCAAGGTCTATCGTCGCCACTTCACCCTCGCTGGCCGGCTGTTTCCAAAGCTGGTCGGCGCAGAGGAGCTGACTGAGGAGGTGCTCGGCGACTGGTATAGCTACTTCCATCAGTGCTCGCAGTGCCGGCGCTGCTCGGTGTTCTGTCCCTACGGGATCGACACGGCCGAGATCTCGATGGCTGCCCGCGAGATCATGGATCACATCGGCGTCGGTCAGAAGTACTGCAATGAGATCATCGGCAAGGTCTATAAGATCGGCAACAACCTCGGCCTGCCTGGGCCGGCCCTGGCCGACACGCTCGAGGGTCTGGAAGAGGATGTCTTCGATGACACCGGGGTTGAGGTCAAGTATCCGCTCGATCAAGAAGGCGCAGAGATCCTCTTGGTCACGCCCTCGGCCGACTTCTTCGCTGAGCCGCACGTCGATGGCCTGATCGGCTACGGCAAGGTCTTCCACGAGGCCGGCGTTAGCTGGACCCTGAGCAGTCATGCCTCAGAGGCCGCTAACTTCGGCATGTTCATCGGCTCCTACGAGAATATGCGCCGAGTCGCGCTGCGGATTCGTGAGGCAGCGATCAAGCTCAAGGTCAAACGCATCGTGTTCGGTGAATGTGGCCACGCCTGGCGCGTCGCCTACAGCTTTCTGAATACGCTGGCAGGCCCCTGGGACTTCCTCGATCCGCGCTATCCGGTGCCGCAGCACATCTGCGAGTTCACCTATGGGCTGATTCAGGAAGGCAAGCTGAATCTGGATAAGAGCCGCAATGACGACATGGTGCTCACCTACCATGATTCGTGCAATGTGGCGCGCGCTTCGCGCATGGGGGATCGGCCTGGCGGCCAGTTCGATATCCCGCGCGCCATCATCCGCGCGACCTGCAACAACTTCTATGACATGGACGAGGAGACCATCCGCGATCGCACCTTCTGCTGCGGTGGCGGTGGCGGTCTGCTCACCGATGACCTGATGGAGATTCGGGTCAAAGGCGCCCAGCCGCGTGTTGAGGCCTTGAACAACGTCATGCAGGAAAAGGGCGTGACCCACATGGCTGCGATCTGCGCCATCTGCAAAAGCCAATTCACCAAGGTGCTGCCTTACTACGGAATGGACCTGGATCAGATCGTCAGTGTTCATCAGTTGGTCTCGAACGCATTGGTCCTGACCGGCCAAGAGACCGACGACGAAGACGAGGTTGCCGACGAGGCGGCCTGAGCAGGTGCCAACCACGACCCTGCTGATGAATTGAGACTTGTAGCTAATACGAGCTTCGGGTGCGATGGACGCATCCAGCGCCGGTGATCAACCAAGAGCCTCAGCTCGACTTCGACTCTTGTTAGGAGCGTTATCGATGGCAACTTCCACTGACGAAATGACCAAAATTTCCTGGCGCCGCTTCGAGGATGGCGACAACGTTTGGGATAACCTGACCGAGCAGATCTTCGTTCAGGACACCTCCCATAAGTGTCCGACCTATGTGCATAAGACGCCTCCTTGTCAGGGGAGCTGCCCGTCGGGCGAGGACATCCGCGGCTGGCTGCAGATCGTACGCGGTCTCGAGCATCCGCCTGAGGGCATGACCTGGCAGGAATATGCCTTCCGTCGCTCCACCGATGCGAATCCATTCCCATCGATGATGGGCCGTGTTTGCCCAGCCCCCTGTCAGGACGGTTGCAACCGCAACGAGGTCGAGGACTTCGTCGGCATCAATGCCGTCGAGCAGTTCATCGGTGACAACGCCACCGCGCAGGGCTACAACTTCGAGCCGGCGCCGGTCGATA
>NZ_JBUDPI010000015.1:0-23779 GCF_054919635.1 Halochromatium sp.
CAGCTGCGGCCATTATTGATGGCCTACCTGTGATGTGGAGCCGGACACCGTTGCCCTTGTTGATGAGCCTCTGCAGCTCCAGGGCAACTACTTTATGGTATTTCGCCGCTAGAGGTGTGCACCAAGCCGATCAGCACACCAGCATCACCAAGGTGAGATAGCCATTGACGATGTTGTGCTGCTCGCGCCATTCATGCGCTTCAATGTTGAGTCGGGTTGGCTCGTTCAGAGCCAGACAGCGCCTTCACCGCATTGACCGCGGCATGGCCGGCGGTGTCGATGTCGGCCTCGCGCCCGGATAAGGTGAGTCGACCGAAGGCGCCAACGGCGCGCACGTCGATCAGGGTAATATTGGCTGCCTTCTCGGCTTCATTGGCAGCATAGACGATGTAGCCGGCGGGCTCTGTCTCCAGGATGAACATGCTTTGCCCGGGCAGGATCATCGAGCCGCGCCGATTCTGGCGATTGATCAAGACCGTGTGATCTGGCGTCATCGCTCGGATCACCTCATTCCAGGCGATTCGGCACTTCTGCCGGTCGTCCTCGCGCGCGCGAAGCGTCCGCAGTACGGCATGGCCAGCCTCAAGCACATCGCTTTGATCGCGCTGGTGGATAACCATCGAGCCGAATGCCCGCTCCACGACCTGCTGGCCCAGGTGTACGCGGGTCGCCTTGAGCGCCACATCGGTCAGTCGATGCACGGCCATTCCCGGCGAGACCTCGATCCACATACAGGCGTCACCCGGTACCGGCAAGAAGCCCTGGGAGACGGTGCCGAGATATTCGGCCAGCTGCGGTTGAAGGGAGTCGATATAGATATAGGTGCGAAGCTTGATCATTCGGTCCCTTCCGACGATTGGGTGAGTTGTTCCAGCTGATTCCGCAGCAATGGGATCTGGAGACGAAGCTGATCGCGCTGATTGGCATCGCCCAATGATCCCTCTATCAGCGATACCTCTATCTGCGCAACCTGCCTATTGACGGCGATTAAGATCGGTTGGAAGTCGTTGCGAGCAACTGGATTCGCCGTTGCTGCGATCATCTGCGGGGGTTGGTCTGGGCTATTGCGTTCTTGATCGCGCGTAACATCCCGCAATTCTAGCATCGTCAGATAGTCGTCGCCGTTGGTATTCGCTGCTGCTCGCCAGAGACTCGGCCCGGCTTCCACCAAATACCCGATCTGGATTCTGCAACGGATCTACCGTTCAGCCATCAGTCTCGCAGTCGGGTCGACATCATTCGGGTCGATGCCATCCGCACTCGGATGCGCCGAATCGCTAGCGTCGGCTGCGGAAGAATGCGCGCAGCAGCTCGCCGCAGTCATCGGCGAGGACGCCGCCTGAGCACAGGGTGCGATGATTGAACCTGGTGTCAGACGGCAGTAGATCGAACACCGACCCACAGGCGCCCCCCTTGGGATCGCTGGCGCCATAGACCAGGTGCCGGACGCGGGCGTGGACGATCGCTGCAGCGCACATCGGGCAGGGCTCCAGGGTGACATAGAGGTCGGCACCCGGCAGCCGATAGTTTTCGACCCGCTGGGCCGCCGCGCGCAGGGCCTGAATCTCGGCATGGG
Source organism: Halochromatium sp. (assembly GCF_054919635.1). Taxonomy (NCBI): domain Bacteria; kingdom Pseudomonadati; phylum Pseudomonadota; class Gammaproteobacteria; order Chromatiales; family Chromatiaceae; genus Halochromatium; species Halochromatium sp. The sequence continues at coordinate 1,577 of NZ_JBUDPI010000015.1, forward strand.
CCGTGGGGTCGTGGCTCGCGATCGGTTGATTCCAGCCTTCACCAAGGATCTCGCCGTCGCGCACCACCAGCGCACCGACGGGCACTTCCCCCTCGTTAGCGGCGCGTTCGGCAAGTGCGAGCGCGCGCTGCATCCAGCGGTGATGATCCAGTGGCTCAACAGGATCGAGCAATGAGGTTGCAGCGCAGAGGCTCATCGCAGACTAGTACGCAGAGGCTGCCATGGAACAACGCAGCTCCTCATCGTGGCCAATGAGCAGTTGACCGCGCTCACTCCCACTCGATGGTGCCCGGTGGCTTGCCGGTGATGTCATAGACGACGCGGGATATCCCTGGCACCTCGTTCACGATCCGGGTGCTGACCCGGTCCAAGAAGCCATAGGGTAGATGCGCCCAGCGCGCGGTCATGAAGTCCAGCGTCTCGACCGCCCGCAGCGCAATCACATGCTCATAGCAGCGGTTGTCACCAACGACACCGACCGAGCGCACGGGCAGGAACACCGCAAAGGCCTGTGAGACCTGATCGTAGAGCTCGGCGCTGCGAAGCTCCTCGATAAAGATGTGGTCCGCTAGCCGGAGCCTGTCCGCGTATTCCTTCTTCACCTCGCCGAGAATGCGGACGCCGAGTCCGGGGCCGGGGAAGGGATGGCGATAGACCATCTCCGCGGGCAGTCCGAGCTCGATGCCAATGCGGCGCACCTCATCCTTGAACAGCTCACGCAGCGGCTCGACCAGCCCGAGGCGCATCCGCTCCGGTAGCCCGCCGACATTGTGATGTGACTTGATGATCTTGGCCTTGCCGGTCTTGGCGCCGGCCGATTCGATCACGTCTGGATAGATGGTCCCCTGCGCCAGCCAGTTGACGCCCGGAAGCTTGGCGGCCTCAGTCTCGAAGACATCGATAAAGGTGTTGCCGATGCGCTTGCGTTTCTCTTCGGGATCGCTGATGCCGCTCAGGCGGTCGAAGAACTGCGCCTCGGCATCAACCCGCAGCACGCGCACGCCCATATGGCGGGCAAAGGTCGCCATCACCTGATCCCCCTCGCCATGGCGCAATAGCCCATTGTCGACGAAGACGCAGGTCAGTCGATCGCCGATCGCGCGATGCAGGAGGGCCGCGACGACCGAAGAGTCGACACCGCCAGAGAGCCCGAGCAGGACCTCGTCGTCCCCGGTCTGGGCTTGCACTGCGCTGATCGCGTCCTCGATGATGTTGGAGGGCGTCCACAGCCGGCCACAGCCGCAGATGTCGTGGCAGAACCGCTCCAGGATGCGCTGTCCTTGGCGGGTATGGGTGACCTCAGGATGGAATTGAACGCCATAGAAACCGCGCGCTTCATCAGCAATCCCGGCCAGTGGCGCATTGGCGGTCTCGGCGATCACCGAGAAGCCCTCTGGCAGGCGCTCGACACGATCGCCGTGGCTCATCCAGACATCGAGTAGACCATAGCCTTCCGGGCTGGTGTGGTCCTCGATGTCTCGCAACAGCTGCGAATGGCCACGCGCACGCACCTGGGCATAGCCATACTCGCGCTGCTGCGCCTGGGCGACCTCGCCCCCAAGCTGGGCGGCCATGGTCTGCATGCCGTAACAGATGCCAAGCACGGGGACGCCAAGCTCGAAGATCATAGGCGCCGCCCGCGGGGTCTCCTGCGCATGCGCGGATTGGGGGCCACCGGAGAGGATGATCCCAGCAGGCGCGTAGGCGCCAATCTCTTCCGGCGGCATATCCCAGGGGTGCAGCTCGCAGTAGACACCGGCCTCGCGCACCCGACGCGCGATGAGCTGCGTGTACTGGGAGCCGAAATCGAGGATCAGAAGACGGTCGGCGTGGATGTTAGACATGAGGGTCTCGAGTGGCTCGCCGAAGCGGGCGGCCGAATACGCGTTAAAGGCATTTCCGATGATCGGGGCTCACCGGATGATTGGGGCTCGCAAACCGGGAGGCCTCCCGTTGAAGCGCCAGCCATCTGCGGCAGTCTTCAGTTGTCAATGCGGTAGTTCGGCGCTTCCTTGGTGATCTGCACATCGTGGACATGCGACTCACGCATGCCGGCCGCGCTGACGCGCACGAACATCGGCTTGGTGCGCATCTCCTCAATGGTCCGGCAGCCGGTATAGCCCATGCTCGAGGCCAGGCCACCGACCAGTTGAGTGGTGACGTTGAGCACGCTGCCCTTATAGGGCACGCGCCCCTCGATTCCCTCTGGGACCAGCTTCTCCTTGTCGGTCTGCTCCTGAAAATAACGGTCGCTGGAGCCGTCTTTCTGGCCCATGGCGCCGAGCGAGCCCATGCCGCGGTAAGACTTGTAGGAGCGGCCCTGATAGATCTCGACCTCGCCGGGCGCCTCATCGGTGCCGGCGAACAGACCACCCACCATCACGCTATGTGCGCCTGCGGCGATCACCTTGGCGACATCGCCCGAGAAACGCAGCCCGCCATCGGCGATCAATGGCACACCAGTGCCCTCGAGCGCGCGCGTCACGTTGCTCACCGCCGTGATCTGTGGCACGCCGACACCGGCCACGATGCGCGTAGTGCAGATCGAGCCGGGGCCGATGCCGACCTTGACCGCATCGGCGCCAGCCTCGATCAGCGCGGTCGCGGCTTCGGCCGTGGCGATGTTGCCGCCAATCACCTGCACCTCGGGGAAGTGATGCTTGATCCAGCTCACCCGATCCAGCACGCCCTGCGAGTGGCCGTGGGCGGTGTCCACGACGAGCACATCGACGCCAGCCTCGACCAGGGCTGTGACCCGTTCATCGGTGCCTTGTCCAACCGCCACGGCAGCGCCAACGCGCAGGCGCTCGTGCGAATCGCGCGAGGCCTTCGGAAAGTCGGTCGCCTTCTGGATGTCTTTCACAGTGATCAGTCCGCGCAGCTCGAAGGCATCATTGACCACCAACAGCTTCTCGATTCGGTGCTGATGGAGCAGCGCGACGACCTCATCGCGGCTCGCCCCCTCTTTCACGGTGACCAGGCGCTCGCGCGGTGTCATGATGGCGGAGACGGGGGCATCCATGCGACGCTCGAAGCGCAGATCGCGTCCGGTGACGATCCCGGCGAGCTGCCCACCCTGGGTGACGGGCACACCGGAGATGTTGTGCGCGCGGGTCAAAGCGAGCACCTCGCCGATGCTGATATCGGGCGAGACCGTGATCGGGTCGCGTATGATGCCGCTCTCATACTTCTTCACCGCCAACACCTCGCGGGCCTGACGCTCGGCAGACATGTTCTTGTGCACGATGCCAATGCCACCCTCGAGCGCCATCGCGATCGCTAAGCGTGACTCGGTGACCGTGTCCATCGCCGCCGAGACCAAGGGGATCTTGAGCTCGATCTCGCGAGTGAGCTTGGTGCTGAGATCGACTGCATTTGGGGTCACAGTCGAATGCGCTGGGACGAGCAGCACGTCGTCGAACGTCAGGGCTTCCTCGATCAGGCGCATGGCGGAACCTCGTACTGGGGCTGGAGCGGATACCGCCTGGGGCGGCGCATTCCGAAAAGTTAACCTCCTATCATAGGAATTCAACCAAGTATCGGCAACGACATCCTGCAAGCAACGCAGCTCCCGGCAGCTCCCGATACGGCCATCTTCCGAAATGCCGACCTCTCAGCCCGATTCGATCATCGACTTCTCCCGCGACATCTATACGGTTTCGCGTCTTAATGCCGAGGTGCGTGCGGTGCTCGACGGCAGCTTTCCGCTGCTTTGGGTCCAGGGCGAGCTGTCCAATTGCTCGCAGCCTGCATCTGGCCATCTCTACTTCAGCCTTCGCGACGCGGCCTCGCAGGTGCGCTGTGCGATGTTTCGCAGCAAGCGCCGGTTGCTGAGTTTTCAGCCGGTCAATGGCCAGCAAGTCTTGATTCGTGCACGCATTGGGCTCTACGAGCCGCGAGGTGACTATCAGCTGATCGTCGAGCAGATGGAGCCCGCCGGCGACGGCGCGCTGCGGTTGGCGCTGGAGCAGCTCAAACGGCGTCTTGCGGCCGAGGGGCTGTTCGCCGATGAGCGCAAGCGGCCGCTGCCGGACTATCCGCGTCAACTGGGCTTGATCACCTCGGCGAGCGGTGCCGCAGTCCATGATGTGCTCACCGTGCTTGGGCGGCGCTTCCCACTGCTGCCGGTCCTGATCTATCCCAGTGCGGTTCAGGGTACAGCGGCGGCCGAGAACCTCATTGCCGCGATCGAGCTGGCCAACCGGCGCCGTGATTGCGATCTGTTGATCTTGGCACGCGGTGGTGGCTCGCTCGAGGACTTGATGGCCTTCAACGATGAGGCCCTGGCGCGAGTGATCCGTGCCTCGGAGCTACCCATCGTCACCGGAATCGGCCATGAGGTCGACCTCAGCATCGCCGATCTCGCGGCCGATCGCCGCGGTGCAACGCCTTCAGCAGCGGCCGAGCTTGTGGCGCCCGACATCGCTCAGGTGCAACGGCATCTGCAAACGCTGACGACGCGGCTTGAGACTGCGCAGCGGCGTCTGCTGGTCACGGCAACGCAGCGCCTGACAGCGCTCGGGCGGCAGCTGCAGCTGCTCCATCCGCGTGCCCGACTCGAACAGCAGCTCCAGCGCTGTGATGAGCTTCAGCGCAATCTTGAGCGTTCTCTCGAGCGACGTCTGGCGGATACGCGGGCTCGGCTAGGCGATGCCCAGCGGCGTTTGCAGCGATGTTCTCCGCAGCAGCGGCTGTGCCTTGATCGCGACCGCGTCCTCCGCACCCGCGATCGGCTCGCGCGCGCTGGCCTGAGCCTGCTTGAGCGGCGTCGAGAGGCCTTGGCCGGTCTGGTCGTCGGGCTTCAGGCGCGCAGCCCGCTTGCCACCTTGGCGCGCGGCTATGCGATCGTGACTGATGCGGCAGGTCAGCTGGTCTATCGACCGCAACAGGTGCCGCCGGGCACCCAAGTCCAGGTTCGCGTCGCACAGGGCAGTTTCCTCGCTAGGGTCATTGGCCCGGCTTCTACCTCTGTTCGCGCTCCAGCCGATGATGGCGATGCGGAGGGCGCCGACGTCAATGACTAGCGCAACCGCGGTCCAGTTCGTCTCACAACGCGGATGAGGAGGCTCGTGCCGTGGCTCGCCTGACGAAGCTCGGGGCGTTTACCTGATTACTGGCGATCTGGCCCGGGCTCCTCGGCCGTCAGTCTTGCGAATCCAGGGCAGCTTCAGCGCGCTTGAGGAACACGCGCATCTCCTTTGCCGCCTGGGCGTCGCCTTTGCCCTCAGCGACCTCAATGCCGCGACTCAATGCCTCAACCGCCTCCACAGAACGGCCAGCCTGTGTCAGCGCCTTGCCGTAGAGCTTCCAGGCCGCCGAATAGCCAGGGTCCTGGCGGACGGCGTCGGCGAGATGGTCGATCGCCTGATCGGTCTGTCCCTGCTTCAGATACTCGTTGCCGAGGCTATAGCGCAGCAGGGCCGAATCCTGCCCCCGCGCTCGCATGGCCTCAAGATTATCGATAATGCTCATGGGTTGATCCGTTGTTTGGGATGTGGGCGTCGGTCGCCGACGCGAGCATCGTGAGTCGATGTTTCCACAAGACGACGACCTTGAGTCGGAGATGGCCACGGGCGCCTGGTTGTCAATCGAACGGTCATCGATCGTCCAGGCATCAGCGCTGATCGCACCTGGGAATGCCGCTCGAGGGTTGTGCGCTGAGGAGTGTCCTCGGCACGTGTGGCTGCTTCTTGTGTTGTCAGTCTCAGCGACGCCAGAATGCCGGCGAGAAGAGGACGAGCAAGGTGAAGATCTCCAACCGACCAAGCAGCATCGCGACACAAAGGATCCAGATGCCGGCGTCGTGCATGTCGTAGTAATGGGCGCCGACCATACCAAGTCCGGGCCCAAGATTGTTCATACAAGCGGCCACCGCAGAGAAGGCAGTCAGCAGATCGAGCCCGGTCGCGGCCAGCGCGAGATACATGATTGTGAAGGTTGCGACATAGAGTGAGAAGAAGCCCCAGACGGCATCCACCACGCGGTGATTGACGACCTTGCCGCCGATGCGCACCGGCAGCTGCGCATTGGGATGGATCAGGCGGCCGATCTCGCGCAGGCCCTGCTTGATCAGCAGCAGGAACCGGATCACCTTGATGCCGCCACCGGTCGAGCCCGCGCAGCCACCGACAAAGGCTAAGAAGATCAGCAGGATCTCGATGAATGGCGGCCAGTAATAGAAGGCGTCCGTCGTGAAGCCGGTGGTGGTACCGATCGAGACGGTCTGGAACAGGGCCTGGGTGAAGGAGTCTTCCCAGTCGATGTAGGTATCGGTATAGAACAGAGCGACCGTGACGATGATGGTCACCGCGATCATCAAGAACAGATAGAACTGCAGCTCGCTATCGCGGCTGTAGGCGGTGATCGAGCGGCGTCGGAAAGCAACGAAATGCAAGGCGAAATTCATGCCGGCTAGGAGCATAAAGACCACCGCGATCATCTCGATCAGGGTGCTGTTGAAGTAGCCGATGCTGTCGTCGTGGGTCGAGAAGCCACCGATCGCAACCGTTGAAAAGGCGTGGCCGATGGCATCGAAGCCGTCCATGCCGGCTAGCCAATAGGCGAGCGCGCAGCTGATGGTCAGTCCGAGATAGATGTACCAGAGGGCTTTCGCGGTTTCGGTGATACGCGGCGTGAGCTTGGTCTCCTTCATCGGGCCTGGCATCTCGGCGCGATAGAGCTGCATGCCGCCAATTCCCAGCATCGGCAGCACCGCGACGGCGAGCACGATGATGCCCATGCCCCCCAGCCATTGAAGCTGTTGTCGATACCAGAGCATCGAATGCGGCAGCTCATCGATCCCGAGGATCACCGTTGCCCCGGTCGTCGTCAGTCCCGAGATCGACTCGAACACCGAATCCGTGAGCGACAGCTCGGGCTCGGGCGAGAGCCAGAACGGGATCGCGCCCGAGAGGCTGAGCACCACCCAGAACAGCACCACCACCAAGAACCCATCGCGGACGCGAAGCTCGTGGCTGGCACGGATCGCGACCACCCAATTCAGCACGCCGATGCCAAGGATTAGCGCGAAGGCATAGAGGAAAGGCAGCAGGGCGCCATCACCATAGATCAGCGCAACTGCAGCTGGCGGTAGCATGGACGCGCTGAACAGGACCAGCAGCAGGCCCAAGACCTTCTGCACCGTCAGTAAACGTTTCAGCATAAGCGATCGGGTCTCGGCGACGTCTTTGGCAAAACGCGCTACCTGCTTGCAGCGTGCGTCGCTAGAAAAAGGTCACGCCGACCTGGAACAGCTTTTCGACCTCCGGCACACGGAGCCGGTCTTGCAGGAACAGGATCACGTGGTCGTCGGACTGGATCAGGGTGTCGTGGTGAGCGATCAGAACCTCGTCGCCGCGGACGATGGCGCCAATGCTGGCGCCCTTTGGCAGGTTGATGGCCTCGATTGGCCGCCCGACCACCTTGGACGAGCTAGGATCGCCATGGGCGACGGCCTCGATGGCCTCCGCGGCACCCCGGCGCAGCGAATGTACCATGACCACATCGCCTCGACGTACGTGCTTCAGCAGGCTGCCGATGGTCGCCTGTTGCGGTGAGATCGCGACGTCGATCGGTCCGCTCTGGACCAGGTCGACGTAAGCAGTGCGATTGATCAGTGCCATCGCCTTGCGCGCGCCAAGGCGTTTCGCGAGCATCGCCGAGAGGATATTGGCCTCGTCGTCATTGGTCACGGCGCAGAAGACATCGGTATCCTCGATGTTCTCCTCGAGCAGGAGCTCCTCATCAGCCGCATCGCCATGCAGCACGATGGTGCGCTCGAGCGTCTCGGCAATCTGCTTGCAGCGCTCCAGGCTGCTCTCGATCACCTTCACGCGGTAATTGCGCTCGGTTACCCGCGCAAGGCGCGTACCGATGTTGCCTCCGCCGGCAAAGATCAGGCGTTTATAAGGCTTATCCAGGCGCCGTAGCTCACCCATCACCGAACGGATGTGCTTGGGAGCGGCGACGAAGAAGACCTCGTCGTCGGCTTCGATCACCGTGTCGCCCTCGGGCTGTATGGCCCGATCTTGCCGATAGATTGCCGCGACCCGCGCATCGATATGCGGCATGTGATCGTAGAGCGCGCGCAGCTCATGGCCGACCAAGGGACCACCGTAGTAGGCGCGCACCGCGACCAGCCGCACTCGGCCGTTGGCGAAGTCCGTCACCTGAAGGGCTCCGGGATTCTGGATCAGCCGCAGGAGGTAGTCGGTGACCAACTGCTCCGGGCTGATGGTGACGTCGATCTTGAACGCACTGCCACCGAACAATGCCTGATGATGATCGAGGAAGCCCTGCGCGCGGACCCTGGCGATCTTGGTGGGCGTGTGGAACAGCGTGTAGGCGACCTGGCAGGCAACCATGTTGGTCTCGTCGCTGTTGGTCACCGCGATGATCATCTCGGCATCCTCGCCACCCGCCCGTTGAAGAACGTCGGGCTGGGCGCCATGGCCCTGCAGGGTGCGCAGATCGAAGCGGTCGGCGAGCTCGCGCAGACGCTGTGCGCTGGTGTCGACGACAGTGATGTCGTTGGCCTCGTTGACCAGGTTGGCGGCTACCGAGGTGCCGACCTGGCCCGCGCCCAGGATGATGATCTTCATTCCGCGGTGACCCGATCGAACAGTGGCCGTCGCGCCCGGGCTGGCGGAACCCGATGGGCGAGCCCTGCTAGACCTCGACTGCCCGTGCCCTTAGATTCGACCTGGGTCACCGTCGCTCCTTGATCTCGATGCCGAGCGAGCGCAGCTTGCGATAGAGATGGGTGCGCTCCATCCCGGCCTCTTTGGCCATCTTGCTGACGTTGCCGGCATGCTTGCCGAGCTGATACTCGAGATAGGCCTTCTCGAACTGCTCACGGGCCTGGCGCAACGGCTGATCGAACGAGACCAATCCCTCAAGGGGTTGACTGGGTACCGGTGGACTCGAGCCGAGCGCGGTCTCGACCTCGTTTTGGGTGATCTCGTCGCCGGCGCCGAGGATGAGTACCCGCTGCACCAGATTCTTCAGCTCGCGCACATTGCCCGGCCAGCCATAGTTGCGCAGGAAGTTCTGCGCGCCAACGCTGAAGCGTCGGTAGGGCAGCTTCTCGTGGGTCGCGAAGTAGTCGACGTAGTAATTGAGCAGGTCCGGGATGTCCTCGGCATGCTCGCGCAGCGGTGGGACGTGCAGTGGCACCACGTTCAGGTGATAGAACAGGTCCTCACGGAAGTTGCCGGCGCGCACCTCTTCTTTCAGGTCGCGCTGGGTTGCTGCGACGATGCGGACGTCGATTGAGACCGGCTCGCTACCGCCAACCCGCAGGAACGAGCCGGTGTCCAGTGCACCGAGCAGCTGGCCTTGCGCCTCGAGGTCCATATCGGCGACCTCGTCCAGCAGCAGGGTTCCGCCAGCGGCCTGCTCCAGGCTGCCATAATGGACCTGATTATTCTCCTCGCTGCCAAACAGCTCGCGGGCGGCATTGCCGCGCGCGATCGCGGAGACGCCGAGGTCGATGAAGGGGCGCTCCTTGCGCGCGCTCTGGGTATGGAGATAGTGCGCAAAGGTCTCACGGCCGGTGCCGGCCTCGCCGGTGATCAGCACCCAGGTGTCGTGCTGTGCGATGCGCTTAACCTGCTCGCGCAGCCGCTGCATCGCAGCCGATCGGCCCGCAGGCTCGAGCACCAACGCCGGGCGTCGACGCAGGCCGACATTCTCGCGCACCAGCTTGTCGGCCTCGAGCGCACGCTCGACGGTCAGCAGCAGCTTGGCCATCGACAGCGGCTTTTCAAGGAAGTCATAGGCCCCGAGTCGGGTCGCCTCGACCGCGGTCTCGACGTTGCCGTGACCCGACATCATGATCACCGGGCAGGGGAGGCCTTGGTTTTCGGCCCATTCCTTCAATAAGGTGATGCCATCGAGGTCGGGCATCCAGATGTCGAGCAGCATGAGGTCAGGTCGCCGATCGCGCAGCGCATGTCGTGCGGCTTCGCCATTCTCGGCGCCGGCGACCTCGTAGCCCTCGTCCTCGAGGATATCCCGAACGGTCTCGCGGATGTCCGGCTCGTCGTCGACGACCAGGATGTGGGTTGCACTCATGATGTTCCTGCTTGCTGCGTGCTGGGCGTTCCGGGAGTGGTGCTGACAGGCAATCGCGCGGTGAACCGGGCGCCCGATTCGACGTTGTCTGCCCGAATGATACCGCCGTGCTCCTCGATTATCTTCTTCACGATGGAGAGTCCAAGTCCGGTGCCTTTCGCCTTGGAGGTGACATAGGGGTCGAACAGTCGCCCGATCAGCTCGGCGCTAATACCATGACCATTGTCTTCAACAAAGAGTTCGACCGAGGGCGTGTCCTCGTCCTCGACGAGACGTGTGGCAACCAGGATACGTGGATCATCGTGCTCCTCAAGTGCTTCGATAGCATTCTTGACCAGATTGTGTATGACCTGGCGCAGCCTTTTTGAATCGCCGCGGATCATCGCCTCACCGGCGTGAAGCGCCTTGTTGATCTTGACCGGCCCTGCGCGGTAGAGCTCCAAGACCTCGTTCACGAGCCCATCGAGCAAGAACGGCTCCTGTTGCATCTCGGGGGTGCGGGCATAGCTGGCGAAGTCGTTGACCATCGCCTTCATCGCCTCGACCTGCTGCACGATCGTATGCGTCGAGCGGTCGACGACCTTTGCGTCCGGCTCTGGCAGTTTGCGCAACAGCTTGTGCCGGAGACGCTCGGCCGAGAGCTGAATCGGGGTGAGCGGGTTCTTGATCTCATGCGCAAGCCGACGCGCGACCTCGCCCCAGGCAGCGTCGCGTTGGGCGCGAATCAGGGTCGTGATGTCGTCGAAGACCAGCACATGATCCGCGTTTGGCTGGGCGTCCTCGGCGCTCCCGCTGGAGACGGTGACTGGAAGTGGGCTGCCGCGACACATGAGCACTTGGCGCCCATCGGCGCCGAACAGGGTGATCTCTTCGCGCCAATCGCGTCCGCTGCCGATCCGTCGCCCAACCACCTCGCACCAGTGCGCGAGTCGGGGATACTGCGCCGCTAGGGTGGCCAACGGCATGGGCGCCCTGTCGTCCAGCTCAATGGCCAGGATCTGGCGGGCAGCGGCGTTACTGGTACGCAGTGTATTGTGCTCGTCGAAGGCGATCACGCCCGATGAGAGCCGACTCAGTAGGGTCTCTAGGTAAGCGCGCTGCGATTCCACCGCCTGCTGGCTCTGCTCGGCCTCATCGCGCGCCTGAGCGATGCGTCTGGTCATCGCGTTGAAAGACGCCACCAAGAAGGCGAGCTCGTCGTCATGGCGGGGCAGCGGCAATTGTTGCTCATAGTCGCCATCGGCGATGGCGCGGGTGCCATGGGCGATATCAGCAATCGGGTCGGTCAGCGCCTTGGCGGTGCGGAACGCGATCAGCAGTGCGGCCATGAAGCCAAATACCAGCACCAGGGAGAGGGTGATCGAGAAGCTGAACTTGAGCGACTGGCGCAGATACGAGAGCTCGGTGTAGCGGTTATAGGCATTCTCAAGGCGGGTAGCGAGCTCGGTGATACGGGCCGAGGTGGGAAAGATCGCTTGCAGGAGCAAGGGTCTTGCGCCCGGATCGCGCACCAGCACCCGCACGACGAGCTCGCCACCCAGGCCTGGCTCAAGCCCAACATAGTCGATACCTCGGCGCACACTCTGCATGACCTCGCGCTCGGGCTGGTCCGGGACAAGCTGTACGGGGTCATCGCTCGCGGTTGCCAGCACCTGCCCACTACGATCGAATAGGGTCAGCTCGAGTGCGCCAGAGTGACGCCGAAGGGTGCCCAGGGTCAGCGTCAGCGCCGTGGCGGAGCGGTCTTGGATGCCGTTGAGCAGCTGTGCGCTGTACTTCATCAACACGCGCTGATTCAGGTCGAGTGAGGCCTGATTGAGGGTCAGTGCGTCTTCCATGGCGGTATCGATCTCGACATCGAACCAGCTATCGATGCCTCGCATCATGAAGCTGAGCGAATAGTAATAGACCACCCCAACGGGCAGGAGCGAGATCAGCGCGAACATGGCGAGCAGCCGCGCCGCGAGCCGCGAGCCAGCCGCCTGTCGGCGCAGGGCGCGCACGAGCCGAACCGAGTTGGCGGCGACCAGCAACGCCAAGGCGAGCAACCCGAGCAGCACCAGAACCAGTAGGGGAACAAAGATGCGGCTCAAGGCCTCGGAATTCTGCACCGCGCTGGTCATCAGGTGCAGCGCCACGAGCAGGATGACCAGGAGCAGGCCAACGGCGATGGCCCCTGGCTGGAGCAGCTGTCGCTTCAACATGCTCAAGGCGTGAGCGGCCAATTCGTCCAGCCGGTGCTCTGCTTCCAGCCAGTGCTCAGATAGGCCATTGGGCGTAACGGCAACGGCAGCTCTTCGATGTCGAGCGAGGCGCGTAGGTACACCTCGTAAGCCTGACTAGGGTCGAGTCGCTTCTCGTTGACGAGATAGAGATCATGGAGCTCACCAAGGGCGGCAATGGCGGCCTGGCGAGTGACGAAGGTACGGGCACCTTGCTCGCCCGGTAAGCGCGAGACCAGGTACCGCTCAGAGAGTGGCTTGAAACGAATGCGATAGCGCAGGCGTTGGTCGACCAGGCTCTCGTCCCAGATCCAGGCGCCCTGCTCTCGCACCTGGATATGCACCAGGATGGTCAGCGGGACACCATTCTCGAGCGCCTCCAAGGCCCGCTCGCCAAAACCGTAGTCGATCTCGGCTGAGAGCAGGATGCTACCCTCAGCACGACGCGTCTTGGCATCAACAACGCTGAATGTTTCCGCCGCCTGCGCCGACTGGCTGAGGCTGATTGCCAGCGCCAACACAAGCCTGAACATCGATAGGGCGAGGGTCGGTTTCCGTCTGTACCGCGCGCGAGCTAGCATCATTGCTTTTGCAAGAGTGCGAAGTAGAAGCCATCCGGACCCGCCTCGGTCGGGAGTAATTGGCGGCCGTGGGTGCGGGCGATGCCCAGCCTGTCTGGTAATGATAGCTCGCGGGCATCGCCTTGGCGGGCGAGAAACCGGCTGATCTGGAGCTCGTTCTCATCCGGTAGCAAGGAGCAGGTCAGATAGAGCAGACGCCCGCCCGGCTCAAGCAGGCTCCAGAGCGAGTCCAGCATCTTGGCCTGGATCAGCGTCAAGGCCGCAATGTCGTGGTCGCAGCGCAGGCGCTTGATGTCGGGATGTCGGCGCATCACCCCAGTGGCTGAGCAGGGTGCATCCACCAGGATGGCCTGATAGCACGCATCGGCCCAAACCGGCTCGGGCTGGGTTGCATCGCCGACCAGCACGCGTGCCTGCAGTCCTAAGCGTCGAAGGCTGGCCTGCGCCGTCTCCAGTCGATCGGCGCTGACATCCATTGCGGTCAGCGCGATCGGCCCCTGGGCCTGTTCGATCAGATGCGCGGTCTTTCCGCCCGGTGCCGCGCAGGCGTCCAGGATGCGCTCTCCTGGCTTTGGTGCCAGCAGGGGCGCGGCCCATTGAGCGCCGGCATCTTGGACTGAGACCAGGCCGTCGCCAAAGCCAGGCAGGGCGTCCGTTGGCACAGGCTGCAGGAGTCGTAAGGCTTGGGGTTGATCGGGCAGCGCCTCGGCCTCGATGCCGGCCGCGGCAAGCCGCTCGAGATAGGCGTCGGTGCTGATGCGCTGGCGGTTGACGCGCACGAACATGGGCGCGCGACCGTTGCTGGCGGTCACCACCGCCTGCCACTGCTCGGGCCAGGCCCTGCGTAAACGGTGCAGTAGCCAGGGCGGCATGAGCCAGCGCGCGGCCTCAATCTGCTCGACCTCGGCGAGCAGTCCATCGCGCTCGCGCTGGAAGCGGCGCAGGCTCGCGTTGATGAGCCCGACCGCACGCGGACGCTGCAATAACCGGGTGGCCGCAACCGTTGTCGAGACCGCCGCATGATCGGGGATGCGCAACGCGATCAGCTGATAGAGGCCAATCATCAGCAGTGAGCCGAGGATACGGTCGTTGGACTTGAGCGGTCGTTGCAACAGGCGCTCAGTGAGTGCTTCTAGGCGTGGCAGCAGCCGCACCGCGCCGAAGCTGAGCTCACTGAGCAAGGCCCCGTCTCTGGCATCGCTTGGTGCGCTGCTGCGGGCGAGGGCGTCGGTCAGCGAGCGTCCATCAGCGCGGACTGCGTGCAACACCTTGGCTGCCTGCGCGCGAACTGCTGCACCGCTTGCACTGCTGGTTGCACTGCTAGTTGCACAGCTGGGCCCGGATGCCGCGCCGATCTTAGACAAGGCGCGTCCCATCGACCGGCCGTGCGCGCGCGAAGTCGGCGGCACTGATCGGGCGCTTACCCGGGGCTTGCAAGCGGAGAATGCGCAGCGTCCCAGCGCCGCATGCCACGTCAATGCCCTCAGGACCACTGCCCAGGACGGTGCCGGGTGGGGTTTTGTCTCCGTTGGCAGTCGACTTGGGCTCGGTATTGGGCACGGGCTCGGCACCACTCTCGAGCGGATGAGCCTCCCAGATACGCAAGGTCTCCTCACCATAGCGGGTCTGCGCTACCGGCCAGGGGTCGAACGCGCGTACCTGGCGATCGATCTCGATGGCAGGGCCTTGCCAGTCGATCCAGGATTCGCGCTTCTCGAGCTTGTTGGCGTAGGTCGCCAGCTGCGGGTCTTGCGGCACCAGGGCCAAGGCGCCCTGAGTGATCGCTGGCAGCTGATCGAGCAAGAGCTTGGCGCCGATCGCCGCGAGCCGATCATGGAGGCTGCCCCCGGTCTCTCGCGGTCCGATCCGGGTCCGTTGTGTCGCATAGACCGGACCGGTGTCCAGTCCCTGCTCCATCTTCATGAGACTGATGCCGGTATGCTCGTCACCGGAGGCAATGGCGCGTTGAATCGGCGCTGCGCCGCGCCAGCGTGGCAGCAGCGATGCGTGGATATTGAGACAGCCAAGGCTTGGATGGTTGAGCACCGCGGTCGGGAGAATGAGCCCGTAGGCGGCGACGACCATCAGGTCTGGCGATAATGCCTTCAGCTCCTCGAGGGCCTCTGGGTCTTTCAGCGTCGCCGGCTGAAACACCGGGATGCCAGCATCAAGCGCGGTCTGCTTCACCGGACCGATCAGGGTCTTGCGGCCGCGGCCCGATGGCCGATCCGGCTGGGTATAGACGCCGACAACCGGCCAGTCGGCGGCGATCAGGGCGCTCAATGCTGGCACAGCGAAGGTCGGTGTGCCGGCAAAGACGATGCGCGGCCGTTCCATCAGTGGCTCCGCCGTGGGTTCCGACGCAGCGCGAGAGACACGACCTCCGGCGCGAGGTTTGGTCGGCAGGCGGTCAGCATTAGATGGCTTTTCGTTGGCTGGCGGCGCTCGTTTGTGGGGCGCGCTGCTCCTTCTCGAGCTTCTTGCGGATACGTTGGCGCTTTAGCGAGGAGATATGATCGACAAACAAACGGCCGTCAAGATGGTCGATCTCGTGTTGAATGCAGACTGCCAGCAGACCGTCGGTCTCGAGCTCGAAGGGCTCACCATCGCGGTTCAACGCGCGCACCCGAACCCGCTCAGCCCGCTTGACGGTCTCGAAGAAGCCAGGCACCGAGAGACAGCCCTCGTCCATCTCTTCGAGTCCGTCGTGCTCGAGCAGCTCGGGATTGATCAGGCACAGCGGTTGCGAGTGATCCTCAGAAAGGTCGATGACGATGACGCGCTTGGGCACGTTGACCTGGATCGCAGCCAGGCCGATTCCGGGAGCGGCGTACATGGTCTCGAGCATGTCGTCGACCAGTTGACGGATGCTCTCATCGACCGTTGTAACAGGCTCCGCGGTGCGCCGCAGGCGGGCGTCAGGGAAGGTCAGAATATCAAGTAAGGCCATGCTAAATCTTGGTTATCTCGGCTGCCCATCGGTTAGGCTTGGCCAAGGAAAAGACATACCGATAACATTGCGATGATACCCTATTGTGCAAGAGGCTCATCCGGCTTGCCAATCGATGCTTAAGGGCTTCTGGTCGCTGAGCGCGATCTCCGTTAGGAGGTGGCGACTGGCTGTGCCCCGGGGAGGTCAGATGCGCTTGATAATCCGACAGCGATCACACCGAGGTCGAGTCTGTTACGTTGCGCTGACCGGCCTGCTCAGCTTGTTTGCCTGGCCCCAGCTGCTGGTGGCACAGGTGGCGCTGCAGCCAGACGCCCCCGAGGTCTATACCGTTCGCCCCGGAGATACGCTATGGGGTATCGCCGGTCGATTCCTGCGCGATCCTTGGCGTTGGCCTGAGGTCTGGGAGGGCAATCCGGAGATCGGCGACCCGAGCCAGATCTATCCAGGGGAGCAGCTGGTTCTCGACATCAGTGACGCCGGTGCGCCGCGCGTCCGCGCCGCCTCGGATGGCCTGCGGGTAGTGAAGCTGTCGCCGCGCGTTCGGGTCACCGCGCTGGACGCCGCGATTCCGACGATTCCGATCGGTGCGATTGCGCCCTTCTTGTCGCGCCCTTGGGTGACCGACTCCCGTGTGCTCGATGATGCGCCCTATGTGGTTGGTTTTCCGCGCGAGCATCTCCTCGCCGGCACCGGTGATCGGATCTTTGTCCGTCGCATCATGACGGCGACCGATACCGGCTTCGAGGTGCTGCGCCCGGGACCCGCGCTGCGTGACCCAAAAACCCACGGGCTGCTCGGCTATGAGGCGATCTATGTCGCGCAGGCCGAATTGGAGCGCACGGGCGATCCGGCAACGCTGCGGGTTACGCGCTCGACCATGCAGGTGCAGATGGGGGATCGGGTGCGTCCAGCTCGCGACGAGACCGCGATTCGCAGTTTCTTACCACGGCCGGCGCCACCGGGTTTGGAAGGCCATATCATCTCGGTACTCGACGGCGTCTCGCAGATCGGACAGTACGACGTGGTCGTGCTCGATCGAGGCTCGCGCGAGGGCGTCGAGGTCGGTCAGGTCTTTGCAGCCTATCGAGGTGGCACCGAGGTGCGGGATCAGGTGATCAGCGATCGCAAGGCCTGGAATTGGCGCAATGAGAGTCCTTTGTATAGCTCGTTTTGGCTCGGTGAATGGGAGATCACTGGCTGGGAGCGTGACCGACCCGATCCAAATGCGCCGCTACCGCTGCATCGCAGGGCCGAGCGTTTGTCAGATCGCTATATCGTCCCGGATTCGCGCACCGGCATCCTGATGGTGTTTCGGGTCTTTCCGCGCGTCAGCTTTGCCCTGGTGATGCGGGCCAATCAAGCCATGCACGTGGGCGAGACGGTGGCGACACCAGATGGCGGCTGAGCACATGCCCGAGGTCGACGAGGCAGAGCTGGTCGGCTGGCTCAGCTTGCTGCAGGCACCGGGGCTTGGGCCGCAGCGCATCGCCAAGCTGCTCGCCGCCTTCGGCAGCCCTGCTGCGGCCTGTTCGGCCCCAGCCTCGGCCTTGCGCTCGCTGGGGCTGTCCGCGCCGATGGTCGAGGCGATTCGCAGTCCGGATCAGACCGCCATTGCTGCGGCCTTACGCTGGTCCGAGCAGCCGCAGGCCAGTATTCTCAGCCTGACCGATCCTCGCTACCCGGCGCGTCTGCGCGAGATCGCCTCAGCGCCGCCCGTGCTCTTCGTGCGTGGGGACCCGGCGCTGCTGCAGGAGCCGCAGCTGGCCATGGTCGGCAGTCGTAACCCAACCCCGGGTGGGGTGCAGACCACGCGCGCCTTTGCCTCGCATCTCGCTGGCCTTGGCCTCGTCGTGACCAGCGGCATGGCGCTGGGGATTGATGCCGCCGCGCACATTGGCGCGCTTGAAAGCGGCCGCACCATCGCCGTGCTGGGGACCGGGCCGGATCGTGTCTACCCAGCTGTCCATCGGGAGCTCGCGCGCCGGATAAGCGCTGAGGGTGCGCTGGTCAGCGAATTCTTTCCCGGCGTCGGGCCCCAGTCGGGCCATTTTCCGCGGCGAAACCGCACCATCAGTGGCTTGAGTCTGGGAACCCTGGTCACCGAAGCGGCGCCGCGCAGTGGCTCTCTGATCACGGCCCGCTATGCCGCGGAGCAAGGACGCGAGGTGTTCGCGATCCCAGGCTCGATCCACAACCCGCTCGCGCGAGGTTGTCACCAGCTGATTCGCGAGGGCGCTAAACTGATCGATAGCGTCGATCAACTGCTCGAAGAGCTGGCGCCGCAGCTACGAGACTACCTGTCGATGCCCGCATCACCCCCAGCGCTGGGCCCTGCTGCGGTCCTGTCAAAGGAGCGCCCAGCACAGGAGCGCTCGCGTCCGTTGCCGTCGCCAGCAGCGGCGCCAATGTCCGCAAGCGGACTCGACGGGGACTATCAACGACTACTTGAGGCCATGGGCCAGGACCCGGTCGCGACCGACGAGCTGGTTGCCCGCACAGCACTTTCCGCGCAGGAGGTCTCCTCGATGTTGTTACTCCTCGAGCTCCAGGGCCATGTATCATGCCTCGCAGGTGGGCGCTACTGCCGTCATCACGACCGTCATCACGACTAGCGCTGCTTAGCGGTGGCCGCTGTCGAGCACACCGAAGCCTGTCATGAGATCCGAGGATTCTGAATGTACGACAATATGGTCGACGTCTTGATCTACCTGTTCGAGAATTACATGAGCGGCGAAGCGATGCCGCCGGAGGATCACGGCGAGCTCGAGGATGAGCTGACCAGCGCCGGTTTCACCAGTACCGAGGTCGCCCAGGCCCTAACCTGGCTTGATGACCTGGCGCGGGGGATGGAGCGCAGTGACTACCGGCCCCGCGATCTGGGTGCCATGCGCATCTATACCACCGCTGAGGCCACCAAGCTCGATCTCGAGGCCCGCGGCCTGCTGTTATTCCTGGAGCAGAATGGCATCCTCGATCCGCTCAGTCGAGAGCTAGTGATCGATCGCGCGCTAGCCATCGAGCAGGCCTTCGTCTCGACGGACGAGCTCAAATGGGTGGTTCTGTTGGTGCTGATGAATCGACCTGGCCAAGAGGATGCCTTCACCCAGATGGAGGAGCTGATCTACGGCGAGGAGCCAGCCTACCTGCACTAGCGTCGTCACTGCGAGCAAGCCCTAGGGCCGCGCTGCCGGGTCAGCGTTGCGGCGGCCCTGACTCGATCAGGAACGAGGATCTCGGGCGCCGGCCTTGACGTATGGGGCGTTGATCGTATCTCCTAGCGCTCCATTTGCGCGCATTGGCAAGACTATGAATCTCGTCGTCGTCGAGTCGCCAGCCAAGGCGAAGACCATCAAGAAGTACCTGGGACCGGAGTTCGAGGTCGTGGCCTCCTACGGCCACGTGCGTGATCTCGTGCCGAAAGAAGGGGCGGTCGACCCAGATCATGGCTTCGAGATGAAGTATCAGATCATCGAGCGCAACGAGAAGCATGTGCAGGCGATCTCGAAGAAGCTGAAGACGGCCGATGCGCTCTATCTCGCGACTGACCCCGATCGCGAGGGCGAGGCGATCTCCTGGCATTTGTACGAGCTTCTGCGCAAGCGTCGGCAGATCGGACAGCGGCCGGTTTATCGGGTCGTGTTCAACGAGATCACCAAGCGGGCTGTTAACGATGCGGTCGCCCATCCGCGCGAGCTCTCCTACCATCTGGTTAACGCGCAGCAAGCGCGTCGCGCGCTGGATTACCTCGTCGGCTTCAATCTATCACCGCTGCTCTGGAAGAAGGTTCGCCGTGGACTCTCGGCTGGACGTGTGCAGAGCCCAGCGCTGCGGTTGATCGTCGAGCGCGAGCAGGAGATCGAGGCCTTCCAGAGCCGCGAATACTGGTCCGTCGAGGCCGATGCGGCCGATCAGGGCAAGACCTTCAGCGCCAAGCTTGCCGAGTACGCAGGCGAGAAGGTCGAGCAGTTCAGCATCACCGATGAGCGACGCGCGCGCGAGGTTGAGCAAGCCCTAATTGCGGCCGCCCACGGCAAGCTGACGGTGGACAAGGTCGAGCGCAAACAGCGCAAGCGGCATCCGGCGCCGCCCTTTATCACCTCGACCCTGCAGCAGGAAGCGGCGCGTAAGCTCGGCTTCACCGCGCAGC
Organism: Halochromatium sp.; assembly: GCF_054919635.1. NCBI lineage: Bacteria > Pseudomonadati > Pseudomonadota > Gammaproteobacteria > Chromatiales > Chromatiaceae > Halochromatium > Halochromatium sp. The sequence continues at coordinate 21,554 of NZ_JBUDPI010000015.1, forward strand.
GCACCATGCGCACGGCACAACAGCTCTACGAAGGTGTGGATATCGGCAGTGGTGCGGTCGGTCTGATCACCTACATGCGCACCGATTCGGTCAATCTCTCGCAAGAGGCGCTTGGCGAGCTGCGTGAGTTCATCGCCGAGCGCTACGGTGACGATCATCTCCCGCCCCAGGCTCGGCTGTTCAAGACCAAGTCAAAGAACGCGCAAGAGGCTCACGAGGCGATTCGGCCCACCTCGATTGGCTACCAGCCCGAGCAGATCAAGGCGCATCTGACCAATGACCAGGCGCGACTCTACGAGCTGATCTGGAAACGCACCCTGGCCTGCCAGATGGCCCATGCGCTGCTGAATCTAGTCTCGATCGATCTGGGCTGTGGTGAGGGCAATCGTTTCCGAGCAACTGGCTCGACCATTGCGGAGCCTGGCTTCATGCGCGTCTATCTGGAGGGTCGCGACGATGTAAGCAGCGCCGACGATGACGAGGAGCGGATGTTGCCGGAGCTCAAGGAAGGCCAGACGGTTGAGCTGCTCGCCATTCGCCCGGAACAGCACTTCACCGAGCCACCGCCGCGCTATTCTGAGGCCTCGCTGGTCAAGTCATTGGAAGAGCTGGGTATCGGTCGGCCTTCGACCTATGCCTCGATCATCTCGACCCTGCAAGAGCGTGAGTACGTTGAGCTCGACAAGAAGCGGTTCAGACCGACCGATGTCGGACGGATCGTCAATAAGTTCCTGACCGAGCATTTCACCTCCTACGTCGATTACGACTTTACCGCCCGGCTCGAGGACGAGCTCGACGCCGTCTCGCGGGGCGAGGAGGACTGGGTACCGCTGCTCGAGCAGTTCTGGAAACCGTTCAAGGATCGCGTCGACTACACCCAGGAGCATGTGCAACGCAGCGATGTCACCCAAGAGGCCATCGACGAGCAGTGCCCCAAGTGTGGAGGGCAGCTGGCCAAGCGCCTTGGCCGCAATGGGTTCTTCATCGGCTGCTCCAACTATCCCGACTGCGACTATACCCGGGATCTCAATGCCGAGAAGGGGGCGAGCGATGAGCCCGAGATCGTCGAAGGCAAATCCTGTCCAGAGTGCGATTCGCCTCTGGCTGTTAAGCGCGGGCGTTATGGCAAGTTCATCGGCTGCACGGCCTATCCCAAGTGCCGCTATATCGAGCCACTCGAAAAGCCTGAGGACACCGGCGTCGAATGCCCCAAATGCAAGGCTGGCACCTTGCAGAAGAAGAAGTCTCGGCGCGGTAAGATCTTCTATTCATGCTCAACCTATCCAAAATGCGACTACGCGGTTTGGAATGAGCCGCTTGCTGAGTCTTGCCCGAACTGTGGCTGGCCGGTACTGACCCTGAAGGTGACCAAGACCAAGGGCGCGCAGAAGGTCTGTCCGCAGAAGGAGTGCGACTATGTGGGACCTGCGGACGAGGATGATGGCCCAGAGGGTCCGGATGCCGGTGCCGCGAGCGCCCGCAGCAAGCCAACGCCCGAGCCGGCATGAGATCGATCGGTCTCTCTCCGGTTGGCCGGCGGCTGGCGGTGGGGCCTTGGTCTCGACCGGCGCCAAGATCGTCGCCCGGCCGCTAGCGCGAACGGCGCTTGAGGGCCGGTGCCGGCTCGCTGCAGCTACAGATCTGCTGCTCACCGCGCTCTGCGGTGGCAGTGCCCGCTCCTCGATCATGCGTGATGCGCGTATCGACTCGGTGTGCGCGGTTGATAGGGGCGGGATTGATACGGGCTGGGACGAACAGCTGACGACCCATTGTGACATTGCCGATCCTGGAGCACTGAATGCCGATCTCTGAGGCCATGATCATCTCGCTGGTGGAGCGCGGCCTGGTGCCCGATCCAATCATCCGCGCCGGCATCCGGCAACGCCTGCGCAAGACCTTGGCCGAATTGCCGGTGAATGATTGTGAGCGCGCCGCCGAGCACAAGAAGGCCTTCATCGCGATGATGGATGACTCACCGGTCGCGGCGGTGCCGGAGCGTGCCAATGAGCAGCACTACGAGGTGCCGGCCGAGTTCTTCGCAACCGTCCTCGGGCCGCGGCGCAAGTACAGTTGCTGCTGGTGGCCCGCGACTGTGACCAGCCTCGAGCAGGCTGAAGAGACGTCGCTGGCCGAGACCGCGCGCCGCGCCGGGGTCGATCCCGGCATGGAGGTGCTCGAGCTCGGCTGCGGTGGGGGCTCGTGCCGTCTATGGGCCGCCGAGCAGTT
>NZ_JBUDPI010000150.1:0-8218 GCF_054919635.1 Halochromatium sp.
TGCCTGGCGCGCGCCAGAGGTCTCCGAGGGCGGGCGCTTCGACCTGCTCTCGCGTGAGAGCGCCCTACTGCTGAATAACCTGCTGTTCGTCGCCTTCACGGTGCTGGTGCTGTTCGGCACCCTGGCACCGCTGATCTACGAGGCCTTCAACCTCGGTAAGATCTCCGTTGGCTTCCCCTGGTTCAATAAGATGTTCCTGGCCCTGGCACCGTTCTTGGCGCTGCTCCTCGGAATCGGTCCGGCGACCCGCTGGAAGAGCGACCAGCCCTGGCGCCTGACCAAGCTGTTATGGCTGGCGTTCGCGCTCAGCATCGGCGTGCTGATCTTGACCTCGATGTCATCGGCAGCCGGCGATGATCTCTGGGTGCCCATCGGTATCGCCTTGGCGGCCTGGCTGTTGTTCTCGCATCTGACCATCGTTCGCGATCGTCTTAAGCACAAGCGCAGTGGTTGGCGACAGGCCATCGTTGCCGATTTCAGCGGCAACGGTCGCAGCTTCTACGGCATGGTCATTGCCCATCTCGGGGTAGCCATATTCGTCGTCGGTGTCACCATGGTCTCCAACCATGAGATCGAGAAGGATCTGCGCATGTCGCCCGGGGACAGCCACGAGATGGCCGGTTATCGCTTCGAATTCCTGGGCGCAAAGAAGGTCAATGGCCCCAACTACCGCGCGGATCAGGGCCACTTTAAGGTTTATCGTGGCGATCGGCAGATCGCCGAGCTGTATCCGGAGAAGCGCTCCTACCTCGGCGGTGGCATGCCGATGACCGAGGCGGCGATCGACGCCGGGTTCTTCCGCGATGTCTATGTCTCGCTCGGCGAGGCGGTAGGCGGCGGCGATTGGGCGCTACGGCTCTACTACAAGCCCTATGTGCGCTGGATCTGGCTCGGTGCGGCCTTGATGGCCCTCGGTGGTGCGATCGCCGTCTCTGACCGACGCTATCGAACCGCGCGTGTGCAAAGCACAGCGCCGGCTGGCACGATCGGCGCAAAGGCTTAGCAGGAGCAACGCTGTATGTCGAAGTCCATTCGTTTCCTCATGCCGTTGATCATCTTCGGCGCGCTGGTGATCCTACTGGTGATCGGGCTCGGCAAGGACCCGAGCGAGGTGCCCTCACCGCTGATCGGCAAGCCTGTGCCCGAGTTCAGCCTACCCGAGCTCACCGATCCCGGCCGTAGCGTCAGCGACGAGGATCTCAAAGGCCAGATCTCGCTGGTCAACGTCTGGGCCTCCTGGTGCAGCTCGTGCCGGCAGGAGCATCAGGCCCTGATGGCCCTCTCAAGGGAGCCCGATTTCCAGATCGTCGGTCTGAACTGGAAGGACGATGCCCAGGATGCGCTCGCGGTACTGCGCATGACCGGCAATCCCTACGCGATGAACGGCTATGACCCCGACAACAAGGTCGGCCTACACTGGGGCGTCTACGGCGCCCCTGAGACCTTCATCGTCGACCAGGACGGGATCATCCGCCACAAGCACATCGGGCCGATCGACCGCAAGGTCTGGGAAGAGACCCTGCAGCCACTGGTCGCGCAGCTCAAGGCCGAGGGCGCGTGATGACTCCACCGCCAACGAGGTTTCCACTGATCAAGAAGTCACCGCTGATCAGATCGCTGCTGCTCGGTGCACTGCTATTGCTCGGCAGCGCTGGTCTGAGCGCCTATACACTGGAAGAATTCCAGTTCGACAGCCCCGAGCAGCAGGCTGAGTTCCGCGACCTGATCGCCAAGCTGCGCTGCCTGGTCTGTCAGAATGAATCGCTCGCTGGCTCACAGGCCGAGCTCGCGCAGGATCTGCGAAAGGAGGTCTACCGGATGATGCGCGCTGGGCAGTCGCAGGACGAGATCCTGGACTTCCTGGTCGAGCGCTATGGTGACTTCGTGCTCTATGATCCGCCGCTGAAACCGTCCACCTATCTGCTCTGGTTTGGCCCCTTCCTCCTCATCGGCATCGCCGGGTTTGTCGTCGTCCGCACCATCTTGAACAAGAAACGCGCCAAGGACGAGCCGATCTCCGAGGCCGAGCGCCAGCGGCTACAAGCCCTTCTCGATCAGCAGCGCGACGCCCCCTCGTCCGGCTCCTGACCGAGCTCGCCCGTCACCGATAGCCCGTCAACGATCTGCTCATGACCATCTTCTGGATTCTCGCCGCGGGGCTGGCTGGCCTCGCGGTCCTCTTCGCCGTCGCGCCATTACTGGCCCCCTCGCAACAGCCCCAAGACCAGCCGAGCTCGGATGACAGCGACGCTGAGCAGGCGCGGCTGAACCTGGAGCTGTTCAAACAGCAGCTCGCCGAGCTTGATGCCGATCTGAGCAGCGGCAAGCTCGATCAGACCGTCTACGAGGCCGCGCGACGCGACCTCGAGCGCGAGCTACTGCACGACCTCGGCGATCGTGATCCGCTCACCGCAGCCGCCAGTACCGATGCCAAGCAGCGCCGCTATCAGCTACCTGGCCCCCGTCGCACCGCCCTTGCGCTGCTGCTGATCGTTCCGCTCTCTGCCTGGGCGCTCTATGGTCTGATCGGCAACCAGGCCATCATCCCCCAGCTCGAGCAGCTCGCCGCAAGCGGCGGCTCAGGCGCCGGCCGTGCAGGCGGCCAAGAGCTGCCCCCCCTCGAGGAGCTGGTCGCGCGGCTCGAGCAGCGGCTCGAGCAAGAGCCCGGCGATGCCGAAGGCTGGATGATGCTCGGGCGGACCTACTTCGCGACCGGTGACCGCCAGCGCGCAGAGTCAGCGCTTGCGCAGGCCTACAAGCTGCTACCGACCGATCCGATGATCGTGCTCGCCTACGCTGAATCGATCGCGACCAATAACGATAACCAGCTCGAGGGGCGCCCGGCCGAGCTGATCTCCGAGGCGCTCGCGCTGGAGCCCAACAATGCCACCGCCCGCTGGCTGGCAGCCATGGTCGCCTTCCAACGCGGGCAGTTCCGCTCCGCCGCGACCACCTGGCGCAAGCTGCTCGAGCAGGCCGACCCCGACAGCGAGGATGCCGTCGAGCTGCGCAGCCTGATCGACGAGGCCGAGCAGCGCGCTGGTGTGCCTGCAGAGGCGCAACAGCTTGCCCAAGCCGCTCCGGTCAGTGCAGCTGCAGAGGCCACGGCAGGGTCTGCTGGGCAAGTAGCCGCGCAAGACTCAGCCGCAGCGTCGAAGCCGAAGCCCGGGTCAGAGCCAGAGTCAGAGTCAGCGCAGGGGCCGAAGCCGGAGCCAGACCCTGCTGCCACCAACCCAGGCGTGCGGGTTCAGGTTACGCTGGCAAGCGAGCTCAGTGATCGCCTACCACCAAGTACGCCGGTCTTCATCTATGCCAAAGCCGCTGCTGGTCCACCGATGCCGCTCGCCGTTCAGCGCGCCACCCTCGGCGACTTGCCGGTCGAGGCTCGGCTCGATGACAGCATGGCAATGATGCCGACGATGCAGCTATCCAGTTTCCCCCAGATCATCGTGGGCGCCCGGGTCTCGCCATCGGGCCAAGCCATGCCACGTCCCGGCGATCTGCAAGGCGAGACCGGGCCGATCAACAGCACAGGGAGCGGTCCGGTTCAAGTTCGCATTGACCAAGTCTTGCGTTAGTGGCTAGTGGCTAGTGGCTAGTGGCTAGTGGCTAGTGGCAGCCAATCATAAGCGCACAACACAGGAGGGACGATGGAGGAAACCTTCCAACCGAATTGTAGGGTCTGACTGACTGATGCCTGGCTTAGCCTCTCGTCTGATCGCCATCACAGTGCTCACCGCTCTGCTGCCGCTAGCGGGAGCAATATTGAGCGGTCAGCCGTTGGCTAGCCTGCTTGAACTTCCGCTGGCGAGCCGCGCTTGGGACCCAGCGCCAGTCAGTGTGGCCTTTACCCTTGCGGTCCAACTGCTTGCCATCCTGCTTGTTGGCGCGCTGCTCTGGTTGAGCTGGCCTCGCAAGAACAAGCGGCTCGAGCTCGCCTACAGGCATCGCCGGCCAGCGCGCCCTTGGCCGCGCTACGTTTGGATCGCGCTGCTGTTGCTATTCGTGGCCTTGATCGCGCTCGACGGCGCCGCCGTCAATGCGGCAATTGGACTGCTCACGCTGGCCTTGACCCTGCTCATCAATGCCGATACCGAGCGCCGCACTGGCAGCAGCCTGATCAGCCAGCGTCGCGGCTATTTCCTGCTCCTGTTTCCTACCAGTCTGGCCGCAGGCTGGCTCTTCTTCTACTGGATGAACCTCTTCCTGGGCCTCTGGACCTATCCGGACGCAACCGAGGCAGTAGCGTTCGCGCTCGGCAAGTCGCTGGACTATGCCTGTTTGCTGCCTGCGCTACTGAGCCTGAGGCAATGGCTCGGCGCGTTCCCGCGGCTGCTGCGCTGGACCCAATCCGGGCTTGTGCTTAGCGATCGACGACAGACAAGCCCGCTGTCGCCCAAGAGGGGTGCACCGATACAGGAGCAGGTGCCAGAACAGGAACAGCCTACGGTGCAGGTCCAGGAAGGGACTCAGCAACCGGATCAGCTACCAGCTCAACAAGGGGCTCAGGCCCAAGAGGGCTGGCTCCTGATCGGGCTCGCCAGCCTCGCGCTGGTCAGCGGCCCGATCTGGCCCGATCAGCTCTATCCGGTCATGCTCATCGCGCCAGCCGTCCTCGCGCTGGGCCTGCAGATCGCAGCTGGCCAGACGACGAGTCTGGCCGGAATCGCCCGCGGCGATTGGAGCCGCCCCCTGCTGACGACGCTTGCCGCAGCGCTGCTGATGGCATTCAGCCAGACCGCCAACCTGCTGCTCGGCCATCTCGCCTCGGCATCCCCCGCCTGGAGTTATCAACTACCGCTGCTCGGCGGCATCACGATCCTCACGTTACCGGTACCGGCCTGGCTGATCGCCCTGCCGCTCGCGCTGCTCGGTCTCTGGCTCGCCGACCAGCTCACCGAGCCGTTCAAGCGCCGGCCGCAACAACCGCCGTTTCGGCCCCGCTCGCCGGTTCAGGTCCCGATCATCGACCTAACGCGCAAGCAGAAGCCGCGCTAGGCCTCCTCCAGCCCTGATCGGTTCATCCTATGGGATTGCCAGCATCGACAGGCCAGATTGAATGCGTCCTCACGGAGACGACCCCACCCATGCCCGAGCGATCGCTGGCCAAGATCCTGATCGTCGATGACGACCCCGCCACCGTTGAGCTGATCGCCAACCTCTTTCGAGGCCAATACGAGATCCTCTTCGCACTCACCGGCGAGAAGGCCCTAGAGATCGCCGCCAGCACAGAGCCAGACCTGATCTTGCTCGATCTGATGCTGCCCGGCATCGATGGCTTTGCCGTCTGCATCCAGTTGAAGGCCGACCCTTTGACCGAGGCCATCCCGGTGCTCTTCATCACCGGGCGCGATGACAGCGCCGCCGAGACACGCGCGCTTGAGCTTGGTGCGATGGACTACATCACCAAGCCCATCAACCCCCTCGTACTTCAGATTCGGGTTCGCAACCAGATCGCGCTCAAGCAGGCTCGCGATCGACTCGCCCGGTTGGCCACCACCGATGGCCTAACCGGCATCGCCAATCGGCGTCGGTTCGACGAGGTCCTTGCTCAGGAACATGCCCGCCATGCCCGCTCGCGAGCCCGGCTTGGACTATCACGATCGACATCGATCACTTCAAGGCCTTCAACGATACCTACGGCCATGTGCTCGGCGATGACTGTCTCTGTGCGGTCGCCCAGGTGCTAGCCAGCAGGTTAAGGCGCAACACCGATCTGGTCGCCCGTTATGGCGGCGAGGAATTCGCCTGCATCCTAGCCGACGGGCCCTCTGCCGACGACGCGCTTGCGCTCGCCGAGGAGCTGCGCGAGAGCGTCGCATCGCTGGCCGTGCCACACGCATCCTCACCGAACGCTCCCCATGTGACGATCAGCCTCGGGGTCATCACCGCGTGCTGCACCCCAGCCACCAGCGCCTCGTTGCTGATCAGCCAGGCCGATCAACAGCTCTATCGGGCCAAGGCCTCCGGTCGCAATCGCAGCTGCTTGGCTCAGGATCAGAACTGTTAACCTAGCGTCTGATGCGCAACCACTGGCCACCACCCTCCCCTTGGCCAGATTGGTGACTGACCGCGAATCTTGCCTGATGATTGCCATGTGATCGCCAAGACCAACAGCGCCAGCAACCTGACCAAGGGTATCGCGAGCGACCCACCGCCAAGGCGCGGCCCAAGTGACAGGGCGCTGCGGACCAGGCTCGCTGCCCCGCTCGTCGTGCTGGCAATGGGCTTGCTGCTCGGCGCTGAGCAGATCCTCGCACAATCCGAAGGGCGACCCGCCACTGAGACGTCCAGCGGGCGCAGCGACCCACCGCCAGCGGTCAATCAAGACCGCTGAGGGTCCGAGGCGTCGAGCTCGGCCAAGGAGCCGGAGCGAGAACGGGTCGTGCTACAGCTGCGCTGGTTCCACCAGTTCCAGTTCGCTGGCTATTACGCTGCACAGGCCAAGGGCTTCTATCGCGACGCTGGTCTCGAGGTCATCATCCGCGAGCGTTCGGAGCAAGAAGACGTCGTTGAATCGGTTATCAGCGGTCATGCCCAGTATGGCGTCACCAATACCGAGCTCCTGCTGCGCGCCCGGGACGGCGAGCCGCTCGTGGTGCTCGCGGCCATCTTCCAACATTCACCGCTGGTCATGCTCGCGCGCGAGCACAGCGGCATCTTCACCCCGCACGACCTCATCGGCGCTAGGGTCAAGATGACCCGGCGATCGCGCGACGCCGAACTCCTGGCGATGTTGGCGATGGAGGGCGTTGCTCTCGATCAACTGCAGCTGACCGACGGCGAGGTCGATCAGGCTGATTACCTCGACCCAAACATCGACGCGCTCAGCGCCTATGTCACCAACCAGCCTTATTATCTGCAGCAGCAAGGTGAGCGCTACCAGATCCTGTGGCCAAAGCGCTACGGGGTCGATTTCTATGGCGACAGCCTGTTCACCAGCCAGCGTGAGCTCAGGCGTCACCCCGAGCGCGTCGAGGCCTTTCTCCAAGCCAGCCTGCGTGGTTGGCGCTATGCGCTAAGCCATCCCGAGGAGATCATCCAGCTGATCCACGAGCGCTGGAATCCCGATAAATCGCTGGATCATCTACGCTACGAGGCCAAGACCCTGCACGACCTGATCGAGCCCGATCTGGTCGACATCGGCTACATGAATCCGGGCCGATGGCAGCATATCGTCGATGTCTATATCGAGCTTGGGCTGTTACCAAAGCACTTCTCGCTCGATGGCCTGCTGTATCAACCCGGACAGCGCATCGATCTGCGTTGGTTCCATCGCGGCCTGGCGATCAGCTTGAGCCTGTTGCTCATGGCGGGCCTGATCTCGGCCTACGTCATCACCCTCAATCGCCGCTATCGAAAGGCCCTCGCCAAGAGCACCCAAGCCAACCAGGCACTCATTGATCAGAACCGCTTCCAGGCCATGATGAGCGAGCTCTCGACCGACTTCATCAGCGCTGATCTGAGTAACATCGACGCCAAGCTCGATCGATTCCTAGCAATCACCGGTCGCTTTTTCGAGGTCGACCGCAGCTATCTATTCAGCTTCTCCGACGACCTGGCACAGATGCACAACAGCCACGAATGGTGTGCACCCGGCATCAACACCTTCCTGAACGACTCCATTGTCGATACCGACGCCCTGCCCTGGTGGAAGCACAAGATCCTATCGCAGGATTATGTACTGATCCCGAATGTCGAGAAGCTGCCAGCCACAGCCGAGCGCGAACGACAGGAATTCAAGCGGCAAGACATCCAGTCCCTGCTCACCGTGCCGATCCACGTCGGCAGCCAGATCGTCGGCTTCTTCGGCTTCGACAGCTTGCGCCAACGCCGCGACTGGAGCCTGCAGCAGGCCTCATTCCTGCGAATCCTCGGCAACCTCCTCGCCGAGGCAGAGCTGAAGGTACGCAAGGAGCGCGAGCTGCTCAGCGCCAAACAGAAGGCCGAAAGCGCAACCGAGGCCAAGAGCCGGTTTCTGGCCAACATGAGCCATGAGATCCGCACGCCGATGAATGCCGTGATCGGCATGGCCCAGCTTGCGCAGCGACAGAGCATCGATCCCAAGACCCAGGCACGGCTGGTACAGATCGAGCAGGCGGCACGATCGCTGCTTCAGATCATCAACGACATCCTGGATCTATCGAAGATCGAATCCGGAAAGCAGGGCGAGCGCATATAAACTAGCGCTGCAACATGCATCTGAGGCATCCTTCGA
>NZ_JBUDPI010000151.1:0-8202 GCF_054919635.1 Halochromatium sp.
AAGCGCTCGACCACGCGTTCCTGCTGAATGACCTCGATGCGATGGTCATCCCGCCGATAGAGGGTCACAACCTCAGGATAGAGCGCATCAGGGTCTTCTTCCACGCGGACAAAACCGAGTGCCGACAGACGCTCCGTGCCGTGCTCATACGAGGGCTCACCGCGATACAGACCAGACACACTGCTGGCGTGAGCGATGATCCAGGCAAAGCGTTGAATCAGACTAGCCTCGGTCTGGCGCAGCAGCTCGACACTCAGCCCCGGCGCATCCAGGATCAGCAGGTTATTCGCATCGGCCTGCGGGGAGGCTGTCTCGATCGCCTCTTGCAGGGTCCGGACCCTGACCTCGATCGGCGTCTGCTTGCGCAGATTTGGTCCGTGCTCGAGCAGACGCTCTGGCTCGCAGAGGCTGCTGTAACGCAGATTGGTCAGCACCAGCAAATTGCGTTGCTGGGTGGCCGCTTGCGCGGGCACTTGGGCAGGCACGTGGTTGGGCGCTGGCGCGATGGCTAGGGTCCAGACCTCTTCTCCGTCGGCCGGAGAGATACGAGCTGAGAGCTCATTGGCAAACTGTGGATGGGGCTCGACCAGGATCAGCCGACGCTGACCAACAGCGCGCAGCATCGGCAGCTCGGCGCCATTGCCGGCGCCGACCACGAGCGTGGTCCCCGGCGCACGATCGCTATCGGCCGCGATTCGCGCAAGCAGCTCCCTCATCGCTGTCCCTCGCCGCGCAGTTGTCGATCACCGTCCGCGAGCAGTAGCTCCAAAATCCGCAGCGAGCTGTCGAAGGCAATCACCTCGTCGTCCTGCGCCACAGCGGAGTGGCTTGTCGAGTCATGCTGGCGCGCGAGCAGCGTCGACAATTTGTCAAACAGCATTTGATTATCAGGCTCTTCGATCAGCCGCGTCTTCAGCAACCGAATTCCTTCATCGATCTGGCCATCGGCAATCAGCCGATCAACACGCAGCGGCACCGCATGGAGGCGAACCTCATCGAGACGCCTGAGCACCCGCGGCTCCCGTGGGCTGATCCGCAGTGCGGAATGATAGGCATCCTCAGACTCAACAAATTGATCACGCAGCTTGAACGCATTACCAATCCCGAGATAGGCCCAGAACATGGGCAAGGGCAGCGCTGCGGCGCGCCGATAGGCATCAAGGGCCGGGTCCGGCTCCCCATCCAGGAGCCAGGTCTCTGCCAGCTTGCAATGACAGAGCGCGTTCTCGCCGAGCTGTGCCAGCAGCTGGCGGTAGATCGCACGCGCGGCCTCGGTTTGGCGCATCTCTTGACGCAGACAGGCATCGCGGAGCAGCCCCCGACACTGCTCTGCATCCGGCGCGCGACTCGCCACTCCAGGCTCGGCAAGCAGCTCCTCGAGCTGTTTAAGTGTCTCGGAGCGGGGCATTAGATCGAACGGCCAATTCGCGCTTGCCTGCTCGAACAGATGCGGGCCATGGGTCAAGGACTTACCGGTATGGGCCTCGCGAGCGGTCAGCCAATGCGGCTTGGCGTCGAGCAGCTCATAGGAGATGGGCGCCGAAAACGCATGTCGGCCATCGCCAATGCCAGACTCGTAGAGGTCACGACGGAAGGTGTTGGCAGCGGCGCGTCCGACGATCTCACCCTCACAGAGGATCTCGACCTCGAGGCGGTGTTCCGGACGACTGAGATCCCAGGCATAACCGACCGCACGTGTGCCAGAAACGGCCTCGAAGGCACCCTGTACATCCGCCGAGCGCACCCGTGCCGGAGGTGCGCCGCTTTGCAGCCGTTGTGGGCTGCCCGGTAGCAACTGCTGCGTGCTGTGGACGCGCACGCTCAGCTCATGCGGCTGTCCATCGAATAATCTGGGGTCCAGGGTCAATCTGAACCCATGCCGCCCATCGCCAAGCGCGACCTCGGCAAGGTCCTCGCGCTCAAGGTCGGCTCGGATACGAGCTAGAGGCTCGCCATCACAGAGGAGCTCAAGCTCCACTCGCATCTCGGGGTGCAGAGGGTCAATCGCCCATCCACAGACCTGGCCGTTGATCACACCTTCAAAGCGACCTTGAAGCTCAGAGTCTGCGGATTGAATCGAGGTCTGGGGAGCGGCAGCAGAGCCGGCTGTTGGTCCGACTGGGTACCCTGGTGCGACACCCGATGCTGAAGCTGGCGCTGACGGCGGTGTTGGTGGTCCAGAGGCTGGCACCAGCGCTGTCTCTGCCACCGACGGCTGCGGAACAGACGCAACCCTCGTCGGCTGCGCTGCAGCGCCCCAATCGCCCGGCGCATCATTCGCCGAGCAATCGGGCGCCCCGCTCGGCTCTGGCTCCGGCGAAGCAGGCCGGTCCAACCGACAGGTCAGTGGACTGCCTTCCAGCAGCTGCCCCGCATGACGCTCGCGCACGACAAACGCATGCGACTGTCCATCAAACAGCGCAGCATTCAACGGAAGCGAAAAGGCATGCTTGCCATCGCCGATGCCTGCGTCAGCCAGATCTGGGCGATACAAATCGGCTGCGCAACGCCCTTGCAGATGCCCATCGCAAAGCACCTCGAGCTCCAATCGCCGCATCGGATCGACGGGGTCCAGCGCCCATCCTTCAATATGGCCGTGGCGCACGGCCTCCAGGCGCCCCTGCAGTGCCGGCGCGCTCACGCCGCCAGGATGCCCGGCAGCGTTGGCGCCGTTGCGCTGCTCGGCCTTGGGGCCGCGCAGTGCCGACTCGGTCGGCCGTGCCGACTGGAACTCATCATGCCCCGCAGCACCATGTGGCTGGGTGACATCAGCCTCAGCCGGCTGTGGATGACTCAATGGCGAGCCGCCTAGGCTTCCGCTCGCCTCCCGGGGCAACGGCATTGGACCACCGTCCAATAGCTGTCCGCTGCGCTGCTCGCGCACGCTGATCTGATGCCGCTGCCCGTTAAGCAGCGCTGGGTCGATCGGCACGCTGAAGGCACAACGCCCATCAGCGATGCCCGCCTCCTCCAAATCAGCGCGCAGCCGATCCGCCCGGCCCCTGGCAACCACCTGGCCATCGCAGAGCACCTCAACCTCAGCGCGCAGCTGCGGCTGCTCGGGGAAGAAGACCCAGCCGTCGGCATTGCCGTTCAGAAGATCATCGAAATGGCCATGGACCCTCAATGGAGCGGCCGGGGCCCCAGTCTCGGCCAGGTGACCGGATTGATCATGGGCCCGATCATGGACCTGACCATGGGTCATCTGCCCGGCCCCCGCAGCCGCGCCCCCCTGGACCGTCCCAATCGCCGGCGTCGCCGCAGAAGCCGAGGACCCCGGCCCCGCATCCAACCGTTGCGGACTCCCAGGCAGGGTTTGGCCAGAATAGGCCTCGCGCGCGCTCAGCAGCGACTCAGGTCCCTGACAGAGACTGCGTTCAACCGGCAGATCAAACCCATGGCGACCGTCTCCATAGCCAGCACCGACCAGGTCTGCTCGATCGAGGTTGGCGCGGCCACGAGCAACGACCTGATCACCACAAATGATCTCGACCTCAAGGCGCGTACCGGGAGCGTCGGGGCTAAATACCCAACCGATCGCCCGATCAGCCGCAACCCTGTCGAAGCAGCCCTGAAGCGCAACCCCATGCGACCGCGAGTCCGATTGAGGTACCGATGCGCTCGATCCGTCGGACCCCGAGAGCTCGCCTCTCAGCGCCTCATGAGCCTGTCTCGGCGCTGCCGCTGGCCCGGATGGCCCGGCTGGATCGACTGGCCTCGCAGCCGGCGATGCCGCCGGCTGAGCCATCGCCGCGGCTTGAAACCGCTGACCACCACCCTCCAGCGCCTGACCACTATAGGCCTCGCGGATGCTCAGACGGTGGGCCTCGCCATCGCTCAGCGATGCGGGTACCGGAATCGAGAACGCATGTTTGCCATCGCCGATACCAGCCTCGAGCAGGCTCTGCCGAAAGCAGTTTGCGATACCTCGGGCTACGACTTGCTCATCGTCGGATACCAATTCGACCTCGAGCCGTGTCCGTGGCGCATCGGCGCTGTAGAGCCAGCCGCAAGCATGGTTTTCAAAGATGCCATCGAAGCGACCTTCAAGCTTTGGCAGTGGTGCGGACATAACTCCTCATCAGAATCGGATATCTGCGTCCCTGCTGGCTGCGATGAGCGCGATGCGTGCTCGCGTGCTTAAGCAATATAGGGCCTGCAATGAGGCAGCGCGAGATGCGTCTCGGTAACCGAGGCACATAACTCAATCAACAGGCCAAGGCGAAACCTGTGCCAACGAACCAGCTGGAACTCAGAGCCAGGCTCCAACGGCTCATCGGACTCTTGCTCTCCAGCTTGTCAGCGCCCATCGCGGTCCGCTATCGTAGTTTGTTAGTCATTTTGCGGCAAATAGCCGCCGAGCGATGCGCCCGGTCAGGATATCGACTGTCTGTTTCGCGGTGAGGCCACCGGAAACAATTGGCCCGACCTGTGCTAAAGCAAGCTCTGAACCGAGGCGACCCACGGCGGGAGCATCACTTGGGCAAGAAGAAACGCCGGCAAGCTTTTCAGACCTGGGAAGAGGCACTCACTGAGCACTGGAAGGGCAGCTCAGCAATGGCCGACGAGCCAGCTGCAGAGTTACTCGGCTCGACCCCAGACCAAGGTGAGAGGGAACCGAGATCGGCGATGTCTCAAGAGCCCATGGGCAACGGTTCAGAGACCGAGTCCGCGGAAACGCTCCCGCATGACGTCCACCTGCTCGAGCGGGCACGAGCCCAATGGCAGTTCGGCCAATGGCATGCATTGGCGGCGCTGGATCTAGACGCCCTCCATCATCATCCCGATCGGGCGAAGCTCGCCTTGCTCGCCGCAACCGGACTCGCTCAGCGTGGGCAGACGGCTCAAGCGCACCAGTTGACGCGCAAGGCCATCGACTGGGGCGTCGACCGCGAGCTGGTCAAGCGCCTACTCCTTAGCGGCATGCACAACAGCCTGGCTCGGGCCGCAGCACTGGCCGGACACGACAAGCGGGTACGACGCCACTTCGAGGACGCGCTCCATGTCGGCATCCCGGGCGCCGCCGCGCCGATGGCCGTGCGAGCGCGCGCCGAAACCGAACTGACCCAGATCGGCCTCGACCAGGCGTTGCCCCGGCTCATCCCAACAGCACCCCTGCCTGACGCGCCTTCTTATCTGAAGCGAGAAGCCACCCCACCAGGCCAGGATTTGATGGTCTTGCTGCCAGACCGCGGTCAGCGGCAGATCAGACTCTATCCGGATAATCCGAACTACCTCAGGCAGCTGGAAGACCGGCTGATCTTCGATATACCCGAAGGCAACACGTTGATCATCAGCAGCAATCCTGACGGCCAGCTCGCGCTCGCGCCGCTCCGCGACCCTTTCGGCCTCGCGCCAGCCACGGACTATCGCGTCACAGGCCATCTAAGCTGCAGCGACCGCCACCTGACGGCTTGCCTCGTCGAGTACGATCCGCAGGAACGCCTCAGTGATCATAGCGCCCGCGCCATCGATAACCGATTCGACCTGCACTTTCGAACCAGTCGTCATCATGCAAGGCTTTGCATCGCATTTCGCATTGCAGGTTGCGGCGAGCTGGACCTTGCGGGCAGCGTGCTGCGCATCCAGCAGCTTGCGCAGACAACCCTAGTGGCTGACGACACACGCGCATCGCTTAGACACTGATCCAGAGGGTATATACTCTTTCCCATCGAGTTGGACTAGAGCGCAAGACATGGTCTCAATGGCCGCAACCGGGTCATCAGTGGACGAGGAAGAGAGGTCGAAGCAACCGTGGATGACCACCGGCCGAGCCAAGCAGAGCCGCAGCCGCCCAGCCTAGCGCAATTCCAGCAAATGCTGGAAGCAGCCGAGCGCATCGCACATCTTGGCCATTGGTGTCTGGATCTCGAGACCCAGCGGCCCGAATGGTCACCGCAGATCTTTCGCATCTTCCGCCGTGATCCAGCGCGGGGCGAGCCCCTCTTCGCCGAGCACGAGGGCTATCTGTATCCAGAAGACTGGACACGCCTAGAGCGCGCCGTCGCCGATTGTGTCGCTTATCGCAAGCCTTACGATCTCTGCCTGCATATCCGCCGCGACGACGGCACCGATGGCTATGTCAAGGTCTATGGCACCGCGCTCGCCGGCACCAATGGTGCGGTCTCCAAGCTGGTCGGGTTCGTGCAAGACGTCACCGAGCAGCGCTTCATGGAGGCCGCTCTGAATAAGAGCGAGGCTGACTATCGGCTCTTGGTCGCGCAACAAACCGACCTGATCGTGAAGGTCGACGCCAAGGGCCGCTTCCTATTCGTCAGCCCGGGCTATTGCCGAACCTTCGGTCAGCGCCCCGAAGAGCTGCTTGGACAGCGCTTCATGCCGCTCGTGCATCCAGACGACCGCGCTGCAACCGAGGCCGCGATGTCGGCACTCCATCAACCACCCCATCGCTGCTACCTCGAGCAACGGGCGATGACCAGCCAGGGCTGGCGCTGGTTTGGCTGGTCGGATTCGGCCTTGATCGATGATCAGGGGCAGGTCATCGCCATCATCGGTACCGGACGCGACATCCACGTGCGCAAGCTCGCCGAGCTTGAGCTACTTCGGACACAGCGCATGCTTGAGCTAGCGCTCGAGTCTGGCAACATCGCCACCTATACCGCCGATTTTCGCACCGGCGAGGTCTATGTTGACGAGCGCTACCTCTCCCAGCTCGGCTATGAGCCCGGTGAGATCGCGGTCACTTATGGTTGGTGGGAAGCCCATGTGCATCCGCAAGACCTGGCTGCCTTCAGCGATCAGAGTCAGCAGGTGATGTATGGCGGACTCGATGACTTCACCGCTGAGTATCGGTTCCGACACCGCGATGGACATTGGGTCTGGCTACAAGACCATGCGCGTATCTATGACCGCGATGCGGATGGCGTCGCGCTTGCCGCAAGCGGACTGCGCATCGACGTCACGCGGCGCAAGGAGGCCGAGCTCAAGCTCGCTTATCATGCCGAGCATGATCCACTGACCGACCTCCTGAACCGACGCGGCATGTGGCGCGCGATTCGGCGCATCCATGCGCAGAGTCTGCGCAGTCGACGCACCTAGTGCGTCGCCATCCTCGATCTCGATTTCTTCAAGCGGGTCAACGACGAATTCGGGCATATCGTCGGCGACGGCATGCTGCAACAGGTGGCTAAACTGCTGCGTGAGCGCTCGCGCGAGGCCGACTGGGTCGCGCGTTGGGGCGGCGAGGAGTTCTTGCTACTGATGCCCGATAGCGAGCTCGCACAGGCCGTCGGCTTCATCGAGCGTCTGCGCGCACAGATCGAGGCCAGCGACTTCCGGATCGAAGGCCAGCAGCTTTGCATCACCACCAGTGCCGGTATTGCGAGCTGCCGACTCGACCAAGACAGCCAGGATGAGGTCGTCAATCGGGCCGACCGAGCGCTCTATGCGGCCAAGAACGCCGGCCGGAATCGGGTCTGCACCGAGGCCGACGTTCTGTGATCGCCCCCTGGCTCAATCGTCGACGATCTCGACATCAAACCAAAAATCGACGCAACGCACATAGTCACCCGGGGTCAGTGCGGAGAAGGCCGTCTGATAATTGACCAGCTGACAGGCGTTTGGCCTGCTCCAGTCCTGCTCCCAGTAGATCGCCAGTGCACCCGCGCCTGAGGTGTCGAAGCGTTGCATATTGGCGCAGCCGAGCACCTCATCCGCAGGCACTGGCACATCGAGCGCCTCAGCAAAGGCGAGGTAGTAGTCGATCCGGTTCTGCGACTGGATGTGCTCACTGCTGCCGCCGCATTCGATGCCACCATTGATGATCTGGGTGGTGACCCCGAAGCCCGGCGTCAGCCCACCAGCAAGATCATGGGCGTTGGGCTCCCAGGTGCCATCCAGCGCATGCAACATCGAGGGCTTTGGCGGCTGCGGATAGACATAGAAGAAGACCGCGCTGGCTAGGTTCAGCCAGGAATCCGCGACCAGCGCTGGGTCCTGCAGCAGGGTCTCTACGTCGCCGAAGATGGCCGCCGAGAACGGACCGTAGTTGTAGTTGTAGCTGAGCTGCTTGGCGCCCCGACCAAAATAGCTCTTGTATTGACCGGCATTCGGGTGGCCGGGCTCAAAGACGGCACAGGGCCAGGTCGCGCCCTGCCAGGTTGCGAGATCACAGAGCCCATAGCCGTTGGCCATGGTCTCGTTCCAACCGAGCTCGCGCAGGTAGACCAAGCCTTGGCGCCA
>NZ_JBUDPI010000152.1:0-8163 GCF_054919635.1 Halochromatium sp.
GTATCAGTTCGAAGGCGCCTACGAGATCCTGGTCAAGAACGCCAAGTCGGAGCCCGAGACGGTCGTGATTCAGGAGCGAATCCCGGGCGACTGGAGCATGTTGGAGGAGAATGCGCCACATGAGAAGGGCAATGCCAACACGGCGGTCTGGCGGCTCGAGATCCCGGCCGAAGGTGAATCACGGCTGACCTATCGGGTGCGTGTGCGCTACTAGCTGCCTGCTGCCTGCTGCCTGCTGCCTGCTGCAGCATAGCTGGGCTGTGCTGGCAGGCATGAGAAGTTCCGTGCTAATCGATTAGTTGCTTGATCTCGGTCAATGTGGTGCGCGCACACTGATAGTGGCTATTGCTGCACCGTCACAGCTCGTTTATTGTGCCGGGCGCACTAAAACGGCGCCGGCCATGGTCCTCACTATAGACGAAAATCGATTTTATCGATCGAAACAATCGATTTCCGCTGAAGACTGCGCTCGGCGTAAGGTTATCGGGTTATCAGCGGCACCGTTGCCGAGGCCCTCCGAACACGATCCAGCGTTAGGCAAACCCGGATCAAGCGAAGCAGACGCAGAACAGACCCACAGGAGCTGAGCATGAGCAAAAAGTACGACGCCGGTGTTAAAGAATACCGGGACATGTACTGGACCCCCGACTATGTCCCGCTGGACACTGACCTGCTGGCCTGTTTCAAGGTCACTGGGCAGCCCGGCGTCCCCCGTGAAGAGGTTGCTGCTGCCGTCGCCGCTGAATCCTCGACCGGTACCTGGTCAACGGTTTGGTCAGAGTTGCTGACGGACCTCGAGTATTACAAGGGCCGCGCCTATCGCATCGAGGACGTGCCTGGCGACAACGAGTCCTTCTATGCCTTCGTCGCCTACCCGATCGACCTGTTTGAGGAAGGCTCGGTCGTCAACGTACTGACCTCGCTGGTCGGTAACGTGTTCGGCTTCAAAGCCCTGAAGCATCTTCGCCTTGAAGATCTGCGCTTCCCGATCGCCTACATCAAGACCTGCGGCGGCCCGCCGGCTGGCATCCAGCTCGAGCGTGACCGATTGAACAAGTACGGCCGCCCGATGCTCGGCGCTACCATCAAGCCGAAGCTGGGTCTGTCGGCAAAGAACTACGGCCGTGCTGTCTACGAGTGTCTGCGCGGCGGCCTAGACATGACCAAGGACGACGAGAACGTCAACTCGCAGCCCTTCATGCGCTGGCGTGATCGCTTCGAGTTCGTCGGTGAGGCCATCCAAAAGGCGCAGCAGGAGACTGGTGAGCGAAAGGGTCACTACCTCAACGTCACCGCCGCGACGCCGGAAGAGATGTACAAGCGCGCCGAGTTCGCCAAGGAAGTTGGCTCACCGATCATGATGCATGACTTCCTCACCGGTGGCTTCACCGCCAACACCGGCCTGGCCAACTGGTGCCGCGAGAACGGCATGCTGCTCCATATTCACCGCGCGATGCATGCGGTCATCGACCGGCATCCGAAGCACGGTATCCACTTCCGCGTGCTGGCCAAGTGTCTGCGCCTCTCCGGCGGCGACCACCTGCACACCGGTACCGTCGTCGGCAAGCTCGAGGGCGATCGTCAGTCGACGCTCGGCTTCGTCGACCAGCTGCGCGAATCATTCGTGCCTGAAGACCGCTCACGTGGCGTCTTCTTCGATCAGGATTGGGGGTCACTGCCCGGCGTCTTCGCCGTCGCCTCCGGCGGCATCCACGTCTGGCACATGCCGGCGCTGGTGACGATCTTTGGTGACGACTCCATGCTGCAGTTTGGTGGTGGTACTCAGGGCCATCCCTGGGGCAACGCCGCCGGCGCTGCCGCCAACCGCGTCGCCCTCGAGGCCTCGGTCAAGGCTCGCAACGAGGGCCGCGAGATCGAGAAAGAGGCGCGCGATATCCTCACCGAGGCTGCTCAGCACAGCCCAGAGCTGGCCATCGCGATGGAGACCTGGAAGGAGATCAAGTTCGAGTTCGAGACCGTCGATAAGCTCGACACCTGATCGGCTGATCCCATTGGGAGCAGCGGCGCATTGGGCGTCTGCTCCCAACGGAGCCTGACTCCATCGGCCTTCGCCACCTCACCATCGAACGCAATTTAACAGGAGTATCCGCCATGTCCTTGCAAGCAACCATGGGCGACTACCAGACCAAGAAGACCCTCGAGACCTTCGGCTTCCTGCCGCCGATGTCCCAGCAGGAGATCTACGATCAAATCGCCTACATCATCGCTCAGGGCTGGACGCCGGCGATCGAGCACGTGCATCCCTCAGGCACGATGGACGACTACTGGACCATGTGGAAGCTGCCGTTCTTCGGCGAGCAGGAGCTCGGTAACGTGGCTGCTGAGCTTGAGGCCTGCCACCGCTCCTATCCGGATCATCATGTCCGCCTGACTGGATACGACAGCTACACCCAGAGCCAGGGCTCTTGCTTCGTCGTCTTCCAGGGCCGCGGCTAAGCGCTGTGCTCAGCCCTGCCTTCGGTTGAACTGGTTTGCGCGGGTGTTAAGCCCTGCGCCGGCTCCGGACTGAAGCGCAGGCGGCGACGATGTCGATCTCCGTCTTTCCGGTCTTTCAGCACTTGGCGGGTGCCGGAGGCCGGCAGGCGATGCACTATCCCGAGCTGCCCGCCCGCCCGGCGATGACGGACAGCCAACCCGACAGCCCCACGGAATTACCCATGGCAAGCAAAGCGAACCTGAGATCGAGCGGCCGCGAGGCGGCCCTGGCCCGCCGGCGTGCCCTGTCGACCCAGGGCAAGCAGGGTTTGGTGCAGACCACGCCAGAGCGCAGTCGCGACCCGCGGCCGGTTCGCGCACGGCCTCAGCAGGCCCCGGCGTCGAGCACCCCAGCTCCAGCTTCGGCTCCCACGCAGGACCCGTTGCAGGGCTTTGATCGCTCGTCTTCGGGCCGCGCGCAGGCTGGTTCGCAACGCCAACGTTCGGCGCCGCCGAGTCCTTCGCAGAACAGTCGCGAGCTCGCGCGTCAGCGGCGGGCGAAGTTGGCCCGCGATGGTCGGCGAGCGCAGCGCAGCGGCGATCGGACCCGCGCCCAGACGGCTCGTCAAGGGGGCGATAAGGCACCTGCTCAGAATAAGTCCGATTGTGGTTGCGGCGGCAAGGGCAAAGGCAATGGGGATCGCTCTCCGGCTAGCAACAGCCCGGCTAGCAACAGCAAGCTGGGTGCAGCTGCGCAGCCATCGCTGTCATTGTCAGCGCCGAACTCCTCCAGCAAGCCGCAGGCGAGCAATCGCAAGCGCAAGCCGAATCCAGCGCTCGCGACCAAGCCAGCGGGGCGGGCAGTGGCGCTCGCGCGCCGGGCTGCGCTCAGCGGGCGAGGTAAAGGGGCAACCAACGTGCCGCATTCCGTTGCCGGCATTGCTCGGCAGGCCAATCCAAAGTTGACCGGGCGTGAGCTCGCACAGCGGGTGCGCGCGCAGCGCAGCAGCAATGGCGGCGCAGGTGAGCGCAAGTCGCAGCCAACCGGGCGTGTGCGTCCGAATCGGGCCGGTGCTGCTGATCAGCCGTGGAAGGTGGGCGTCAGCGAGACCTCGCACGGCCAGTTCGTTACTGGTACCCGGGTTGGACGCAGCCTGAAGACCACCGGTGATGAGCCAAGCACCTGCCGGGCAATCACCGGTACCGAGTACATGGGCGCGGATATCTTCCGTGAGTTCTGTCAGACCGATCCGGTACCCTCGACGTCGAAGATCGGCCTGAGCCCGACCGGCTACGGCACCTGCATCTCCGGCAATGCGGGTGGGCGCTCGCCAAAGGTCACCGGCGATGAGCCTGGTACCTGCAGCAACGTCACCGGTACCCAGTACCTGTCGCCGGATCAATACGTGAGCTACTGCAACACGCGTCCGAGTCCGGAACCGCGCGAAACGGGCGTCGATCAGACCCTCCGGGGCCAAGGCCTGTCCGGCACCATGGTTGGCCGCTCTGTGAAGGTCACCGGCGACGAGCAGGGTGCCAACGTGGTGCCCACGGGTACGCAGTACACGGCGGCCTCCGAGATCCCGACTGACCGGTCAGCGCCGCCCAAGGTCGGCACCTCGGGCACCCTCTCCGGTGGCAGCATCACCGGCACGCGGGTCGGTCGCGCGTCGACTGTGACGGGCGATGAGCCCGGCAGTTGTCGCTTGGTGACCGGCGATCAGTACACCTCGCGTGAACAGTACGAGCAGTTTTGCGAGATCAGTCCGCCGCCTGAGGCTGCAAAGGTGGGCTTCTCGACCACCAACAAGGGCTTCCGTGTCTCCGGCACCCAAACCGGCCGCTCGGGCAAGGTGACCGGCGATGAGCCTGGAACCTGCAAGGCTGTTACCGGAACGCCCTATGCCGGCTTGGAGCAGGCATCGGATTACTGCGCCCCAGAGCAACGACATGAGATCAAGGCACGCACGCCGGTGATGTCGGCAACGCCTGGGCGGGCCATGACCGGCATCCAGCCCGGCATTGGTGGCCTGATGACAGGCGCCTCGAAAGGGGCCTGCGAACCGCTAACCGGCACTCCATATGTTGGAGCCGACCAGTTTGCAAGCGCGTGCGAGACCGATGTCAGCAATGCTGCTGAGCCCGGCCAGCCCGACTTTCCACGCTTGCTGGATGATTCGGCGCCCGGCCTGACTCCTCAGCCGCGCCCTGGTTTGACTCCCAACCAGACCCCCAGCCTGGCCGCCGCGCCGGCGGCGCCCCCGGTTCCTGGTCAAGGCTTCAGTGTCAGCTCGCCGGCTCGCGCAGCGTTCGAGAGTCGCCGCCAAGGTGCCGTCACCGGTACCAGTTATGAGTCAAACCGGCACATCACCGGCCCGTTCGGGATGGGTACCGGCAAGATCACCGGCACCGAGCAGTTCCGCTTCGATAGCCGACGCGCGCGCCCTAATCTGTTGACCCCTGAGCCCGATGCGGGTGCCGCTGCCAGCGAGACTGCTGCTGCAGCCGAGCGGGCGCGGGTGACGGGTGAAGGCCAGTCTGCGGGCGGCAAGATCACCGGTGATGACTGGGACCGCGGTGAGCGCGTGACTGGCACAGAGGGGAGTTCGGCACGACGTCGGAATCCGACCCGTCCTGGCCCGATGGGTGCGATGCCACCGGTCGCGGCCAAACGCAATGAAGAAGCGCCGCAGCCAACCAGTCATGTCACGGGCAGTGCCGGCAGCACCGATCGCGGTGCCCTGATCACCTACTCGGGCGGCGCCCGCGGTTGAGCAGCTGAGTCATGCCCCTGCGTCAACGACCATCGCCGCGTCGCCGCAGCCTGGACCAGCGCCCGCGTGGTCGGTCCGCTGTGGGCTCGCCTGCTGAGCCGGCTGCCTCCGTGGCATCGGGTGGGCGGGCGGCACCGCGCGCGGTGCAACAGCCGCCGTTGTCCGGGCAGGCAACGACGTCTGAGCCGGCGGAGCGTCCTTCCACGACCAGGCCAGAGCGGCCTGCCCATGTTGGGCGGGGTGCGACGCGTCCAACCCGGCCTCCGAGGCCTAAACCGCCTGGGCTGGCCAGGGTCAAGGCGCAAGCGCCTGGCGCTGGCTCCGCTCTTGCCCAGACCTCATCTCGGAGTGGAGGCGCTTCGGCTCGGGCGGACCTGAAGACGCCGGCACTCGGTGTTAGTGCCTTTGCGCTAGGCACTGGGTCGAGCGATGGATTGCATCCACTGACCGATGCGGTGGCCAATGCCCGGCTGCACGACTATGAGGCGTCGGTCAAGCATGCCTTCGACAATCTGGTGCCCGTGCTGAAGCAGATCGCAAGCGAGCGCTGTGAGCCAGACTTTGTCAGTCGAGCCCAGGCGATCGCGCGCGCTGAGCTCGGCTTTGAGCTGCCCGCGCCTATCCTCGAGGACAGTTGGATCGGCGGTCTCGATATGCGACGCCTGTTTGCGGCCTGTGTGTTCGAGACCTACCACCGCATG
This sequence comes from Halochromatium sp., assembly GCF_054919635.1. Taxonomy (NCBI): domain Bacteria; kingdom Pseudomonadati; phylum Pseudomonadota; class Gammaproteobacteria; order Chromatiales; family Chromatiaceae; genus Halochromatium; species Halochromatium sp. Next base: position 5,912 of record NZ_JBUDPI010000152.1, read on the forward strand.
AGCGATGCGTTCTACCGCGATGATCCGCTCGGTGGACGCGATGGGGGGGCCTTCGAGCGCTTCTTGCTCGAGTGTGGTTTCCATCTCATGGATGTCACGCCTTGTGCGGACGGGCGCCTGGCACATGCCATCAGCTATGTGCTGCGGCTGCCCTATGGGCGGGTGCGCCGTAAGTCCTACGCGGGCTCACTGTTCGACATCGAGAACACGGTTGAGAAGTGGGTCGAGACCGAGCTGACGCGCTTTCGCGAAGGCCGGCCGAATACTGCCGATGAGCCGACCCGCTACCTCAAGGTGGTGATGTATCACGGCAGCTCGGTTGATCCCGCCCATCAGGGCTGTGCCGCGCACGGCTCGGATGATGCCGCTGCGGCGAGCGCTGGACTCGAGCGGCTGAAGGCTTTTCGCCAGGCGATCGAGAACAGCTTCTGCTGCGGCGCATCCGTCGATCTGCTGCTGGTGGGGCTTGACACCGATACCGACGCGATCCGCGTCCACGTGCCGGATGCCGATGGCTACTGCGATCTCGAGCATTGGCTGGATGCGGGCAAGGTGTACGAGATCACCCGAGGGATGTCGGCGCCTCAGGCGCGTGAGCGCATCAAGGAGCTGGTGCGCGCCCATGCGCCGGGTAAGACCGCTGCAGCGGCTCTGACCGAAGGCATGGTGCAGCTGATAGTCGGGCTGATCGAAAACAACATCTCGCAGATCGACTATGTGCGCCAATACCATGGTGGCAGCTATGCGGATATCGGCCATGCCGAGCGCTTTATCGGTGCTGGAATCGGCTTTGAAGAGATCCAGCTGCGCAACCTGACCTATTTTGCTTACCTCAGCACCGTGGAGGAGGGCGCGAAGGACGTCGATGTTGGCATCAAGATCTTTACCGGCCTGAACGTCAATCGTGGGCTGCCGGTGCCGATCATCGTGCGCTATGACTATCACGGCGGTGTGCCTGGTGCGCGTGAGCGTGCGGTTGCGCATTGCGAGCGGATTGCGGCCGCATTGAAGGCGCGGTATCCGACGCTCTGCGCCGATGGCATGCTCCATTGCTTGCGTGCGGTGCGCGATTGTGATGCCGCAGCGCCGATTGAGATCGTGGGCTCGTCGCTACAGCCCGCGGCCGCTGGCGGACATTGAGGCTGGGCGCTGATGAAGATCTGCAAGGTCCTGAAGCCATTGGTGTCGACCAACCGCATCCCGGGCTTCGAGCACAAGCATTTGCAGGTGGTGCAGGACGGCAGTGCGCAGCTGGTTGCGGTTGATGCAGTTGGTTCAATTCCGGGTGATTGGGTGATCTGCGTGGGCAGCTCGGCCGCCCGTGAGGCCGCGGGCAGCAAAGAATATCCGAGCGATCTGACCATCGTCGGCATCATCGACGATTGGGACCCGGACGCGGGGCTCTGAGGTCGCCGCGATGGAGATCAACCAGGTGGTCGGCACCCTGTACTGCACCCAACGCATCGAGGGGCTCAGACATTGCAGTCTGCAGATCCTGAAGGATCGCAAGGGCAAGCTGCTGGTCGCGACGGATCCGGTTGGCGTGCGGCCTGGGAATTGGGTCTTTACCGTCAGCGGCTCGGCAGGACGCCTAGCGATGCCCGACCCGAAGACCATGACCGATCTCAGCATCGGCGGCATTATCGATTTCTGGCAGCCGGAACAGGTGGCTAAGGCAGAGAGCAGCAGCGGCGACCAGCAGCCAACGGAACAACAGGATCAGGCGGCCTAGGCTCGGCCAATTAAACCCTCGACCGCGATCGAAGCGGCGTAAAAGTCTTTAACGGAGACGACAGAAATGGCAGGCGAAAGATTTGGCATTGCGCTGGGCATGATCGAGACCCGTGGTCTAGTGCCAGCGATCGAGGCCGCGGATGCGATGGCCAAGGCTGCTGAGGTCAGGCTGATTGGTCGCGAGTTTGTCGGCGGTGGCTACGTCACCGTGCTGGTGCGTGGCGAGACCGGTGCGGTCAACGCAGCGGTGCGTGCCGGCGCCGACGCCTGTGAGCGGGTTGGTGACGGTCTGGTGGCCGCGCACATCATCGCCCGGCCCCACCGCGAGGTCGAGCCGGTGCTCGAGAATACCGGCGACGGGTTTAAGCCTGGTCAGCCTGGCCGCTGAGCGTCAAGTCCGCGCGGCCTGATCGACCCTCGGGGTCGAGCCAGACCGCCCAGCGGCATTGATGCTCGATAGCACACTTATTAAAGACAGTAGACAGACGGAGAAAGACAGATGGCGAACGAGACCATGG
>NZ_JBUDPI010000153.1:0-8133 GCF_054919635.1 Halochromatium sp.
GATGGCGCGCTCGGATTGGTAATGGAACCCGACGCGCTCGAAGCGCACAGCGCCCTTATTCAGCACCAGCGGTGGGGCGCCCGGCGCATCGGTGATCTCGGGCGTTCGTTCGAGCAGCTTGAAGACCAGGTCCATATCGGCCAGCGCGTACTTGATCTGCCGGTAGACGATGCCGAGGAAGCCGAGCGGGATGAACAGCTGCAGCATGAAGGCGTTGACCAGCACCAGATCACCGATGCTCATGCTGCCGTTGACCACGCCCTGGGCCGCGTAGGCCATGATGATGGTGACACCGACGGCGATGATGCTGCCCTGGCCGAAGTTGAGCAGCGACATCGACGACTGACTCTTGACGGCAACATCCTCCCACTCGGCCAGGGTATTGTCGTAACGATCCAGCTCCAAGCGCTCGTTGCCGAAGTACTTGACCGTCTCGTAGTTCAGCAGGCTATCGAAGGCCTGGGTGTTGGCGCGCGAGTCAAGCACGTTCATCTGGCGGCGATAGTCCATCCGCCATTCGGTAATTGCGAAGGTGAAGCCGACGTAGACCAGCACGGTGCCAAAGGTCACCAGGGTAAAGATCAGCTCATACTTGGTCAGCAGCACCGCGGCCACCAGCGTGAACTCGACCAGCACCGGGATCACGCTGAACACCAGATAGTTGAGGATGGTCGCAATCGATCGCGTCCCACGCTCCAGATCCCGACTCACCGCCCCGCTCTGGCGCCCAAGGTGGTAGCTGAGCGAGAGCTGATGGAGATGCGTCAGCACCCGCGTCGAGAGGCGCCGCATGGCGCGAAAGCGCACCCGCGCAAAGACCACGTCGCGCAGCTCGTTGAACAGCGAGCTACTCAGCTTGAGCGCACCGTAGGCCATCAGCAGACCGATCGGCAGCACCAAGATCTGCTCGCGGGCCTGCTCGAAGGCATCGACGATGTTCTTGAGCACGATCGGCACGCCAACATTGGCAAGCTTGGCCATGACCAGGCAGCCCAGGGCCAGCAGCGCGCGACCACGAAACTCGGCGAGATAGGGCAAGATGCCACGCAGGTTGTATCGATCGCGCCGATCTGAGTGGACGCGCTCCGTGGCGGCATGGATTCGAATCATGGACGCAGGTATCGGCGGTCGTTGATGAGCGCTCGTGGATGAGTGCTCGTTGATGATCAGGGCCCCAGGCCGCAGATCAGAGAGTCGGAGTCAGCTTCGACGTCGAAGCCATCCGCTTGCGATAAGAGATGAGGTCTTATGATGTCAGAACCCATGCTGGAAGGCACCGGCTGCAGTATGCACGAGCCCTACGCGCTGCAGGTGCTCGGTCCCGATATGGAGCCGGAGTTTCCAGACAGATGCGTGGTGATCGTGGAGCCGACCGAGCAATGCCGCGACGGCATGTTCGTGTTCGCCGAGGTCGAGGGCGTGCGTTGGATGCGCCAGTACCGGCGCGACGATCAGGGTCGCGAATGGCTGCTGGCCTTGGACCCAAGCTTCCCCGAGATCGAGCTGACGGGTCTAGACTGGAAGGTGCTGGGCGTGATCATTCAGCGCAATATCCGTCGCCAGATCAAGCACTACGAGTATCGTGACGCTGGCGCTAGCTCAACGGCCCCAACCACCTCGGTCAACGCCGTCGACATTACCCGACAGGGCGCGTGAGTCGCGCTCCTCGCCTGCAGTGCCGCTATCGCTGTCTCGGCAGAGAGCCAAACCGATGGCGAGCCATTGCCCTTCTCTGTCTTGCGCTACTGAGCGCCGGCTGCAGCGAGTCGCCGTTTGGCTCGAACTCAGCCGCCGACCGCGCTGGCTCCAAGCCCTCGCGTCCAGCCGCTGAGCATCTGGTCACGGCCATCACCGCTGAGCGGACCTCGGTCTCGGTACCACACGAGCGTCCTGGTAGCCTGCGCCTGCGCCGCCTGGTCCGACTGCATAGCCAAGAGGAAGGCCGCATCACGGAGCTCGAGGTCTTCGAGGGCGATGCCGTCGAGCAAGGACAGCCCCTGATCCGGCTCGACGACGACCTGCTCCGCGCCGAGCTCGATGCAGCACGCGCCACCGCGGCGCAAGAGCGACTCGATCTCAAACGGCTCGAAGGGCTGGCTGGGCGTGGTGGCGCGTCAGAGGATGAGATCGCGCAGGCGCGGACCGCGGTCGCGGTGGCCGAGGCCCAGGTCCGTGTGCTCGAGACACGGCTCGCGTTCACTGAGATCAGCGCACCCTTTGCCGGTCTGATCATCGCGCGCCTCGCCGAGCCCGGCGACTTCGTCACCAAGAACACCCATCTGCTCAGTATTGCCGACCCGGCCTCGCTGATCGCCGAGGTGCTTGTCTCAGAGCTGGTGTTACCGGAGCTCACTGTCGGTGACCCGGTCCAGATCCGCATCGATGCCTTGGGCGGACTGACAGTCCCTGGCCGCATCCTGCGCATTCACCCCAGGTTGTCCGAGATCGGCCGCCAAGCCAAGGTCGAGATCGCCTTCGACCAGATCCCGGCCGGGGCGCGCGATGGTCAGTTCATCCGGGTCCGCTTCGAGAGCAGAGGCATCCCGCGCCTGATGGTCCCCTTCCGCGCCTTGCGTCAGGATCGCGATGGCCCCTTCGTCTGGATCATGGACGAGGCCGGCAAGGCGCAGCGCCAAGCGGTGGAGACCGGCGTTCGCATCACTGATCAGGTCGAGATTGTCGCCGGTCTCGAGCCAGGCACCCAGGTCATCACCCGCGGCTTCCTCGGCCTAGCGGCCGACGACGAAGTCCGCGCCATCGAGACGAGCACTCTGTGAAACCCCGCAGCAGCTGCTCGTCTGAACCGCTCCACGCCAAGACTCAGTCGGTTAGGCTCTTCGAGACCACCTCATAGACATCATTCGAGAGACCTTCGACCTCAAGGATGCGCTCGAGCTGGGCACGTATCCCTTGCTGGCGGCCCTCATCGTAGCGTCGCCAGCGCGTCATCGGATAGACCAGGCGTGATGCGATCTGCGGATTCAGCGGATCGAGCTCGATGATCCGATCCGTCAGGAAACGGTAGCCTGAGCCATCAGCAGCATGGAAGCGCACCGGATTGCCAGCGGCGAAGGCGCCGATCAGGGCCCGCACGCGGTTCGGGTTGGTGAGCGAGAAGTCCGGGTGCTGCATCAGCTGCTCGACCCGCGCCAGGGTATCGCTCCGGCTGCTCTGCGCTTGCAGCGCGAACCATTTGTCGAGCACCAAGGGCTCAGCGGACCAGCGCTGATAGAAGGCCGCGAGTGCCTGCTCGCCGACATCATTGGCCGGCACGGCATCGGCGTCTGCTCCGGGTCCGACGTCAGAGCTGCCACCGGCTACTCTGCCGGACTCGACCCCGGCCTTGGCTCCAGCAGCATGCGCTGCTCCTCCTGCAGATGTCGCCACAGCCCGCGCAGGCGCCTCGACTAGCATCCGCAGCGCCGCAATCACATCGGTCATGTTCTGCTGGGCGTCGAATTGTTTTAGCGCCAGGCTCAGCCCCTCGGCGTCGCCAGCGCGAACCAGATAGCTCAGGCAGAGATTACCCAGCGCGCGACGACCCATCGAGGCATGGCTCAGGTCGAATCCAGCATCGCTGCGGGTGCGCTCGTAGGCGGCCAGCAGCGGCTCGCGCAACCGGCTGCCGATCTCGGTGGCAAGCGCCTGGCGGGCGCGATGGATGCCGTCGACGTCGACCACCTGCATCTGATCACCGAGATAGCTCTCGGAGGGCAGCGTGAGCACCTCGGCGATCAGCGCGGCATCAGCGGCGATACTCGAGGCCGCCTTAGCGCTACCTGAGGGCGCATCGGGGATCGCATCAGAAATCACACCCGCGGCCGCATCCCGGAGCGCCCGCTCAACGGTCTCGATGAAGCCGTCCGGCGCTGCCAATGCTGGGTCAGCCACCATTGCCAACAACAGGCGCTGCGCCAATGTCTGCGCCGCATCCCAGCGGTTGAAGCCATCGTTGTCGTGCGCCATCAGAAAGCTGAGCTGCTCGTCGGTGTAGGGGTAGCAGACCTGCACCGGGGCCGAGAAGCCGCGCAGTAGCGAGGGCACCGGCTGAGCGTCAAGCCCAGTGAAGACGAAGGTCTCGACCGGCTGGCGCAGCTCGAGCATGCGCGTGCCTGGCGCCGGGGCCGTCGCCTCGCCCTGCAGCTGCAGCGGGAGGTCTTGGCCATCGGCGTCGAGCAGGCCGACCGCAAACGGGATATGCAGCGGCTGTTTGTCTGCTTGCCCCGGCGTGGCCGGCGTGTGCTGCCTTACCTCGAGCTGATAGGTGCCAGTCGCCGGGTCATAGCGGCCTGCACAGTCGAGCTGCGGCGTGCCAGCCTGGCTGTACCAGCGTTTGAACTGGGTCAGATCGATGCCGCTAGCGCTCTCCATGCAGCCAACAAAGTCATCGGTGGTGACCGCTTGGCCATCAAAACGCTCGAAGTAGCGATCAGTCGCCTGGCGAAAGCGCTCCGGACCAAGCAGATTGGCCTGCATCCGCACCAGCTCAGCACCCTTTTCGTAGACAGTCGCGGTGTAGAAATTATTGATCTCGATGTAGGAGTCGGGTCGCACCGGATGCGCCATCGGCCCCGAATCCTCGGGGAACTGGCGTGCCCGCAGCTGGCGCACATCCTCGATGCGCTTGACCCCGCGCGAGCCCATATCGGCCGAGAACTCCTGATCGCGATAGACGGTGAAGCCCTCTTTCAGGCTCAGCTGGAACCAATCGCGGCAGGTGATGCGGTTGCCGGTCCAGTTGTGGAAGTATTCATGCGCAACCACGCCTTCGATGCCGGCAAAATCGGTATCGGTGGCCGATTCAGGGCTCGCCAGGATGTACTTGGCATTGAAGACGTTGAGCCCCTTGTTCTCCATCGCGCCCATGTTGAAGTGGCTCACGGCAACGATGTTGAACAGCTCCAGATCATATTCGCGGCCATAGCGCTCCTCGTCCCAGCGCATGGCGCGGATCAGCGACTGCATCGCGTGCTCGCATTTGTCCTCGTTGCCGGGCTCGACATAGATGCGCAATGGGATCTGGCGGCCGGAGGCGGTCTCGAAACGATCCTCGACCACACGCAGATCGCCAGCAACGAGCGCGAACAGGTAGCTCGGCTTTGGAAATGGATCGTCCCAGTGCACACAGAGCCGCCCATCGGCGAGCTGCTCCTCGCCGGCCGGATTGCCGTTGGCCAGGAGCACCGGATAGCGCTTGGAGTCAGCGATCAGGCTGACCCGATAGCGCGCCATCACATCCGGGCGATCGAGGAAATAGGTGATGCGCCGAAAGCCCTCGGCCTCACACTGAGTGCAAAGCATGCCACCCGAGACATAGAGTCCTTCCAGCGCCGTATTGGCACTCGGATTCAACTGCACCCGAGTCTGTAGCCGGAACCGATCGGGGACACGGTGCACGAGCAGATGATCCTCCTCGAGTCGATACTCGGCTGGGGTCAGCGCCCGATCGTTCAGGCTGATCGCTTCGAGCTTGAGCTGCTCGCCATCCAACCGCAGATCGCCATTGCCACGGGTCGCCGCTGGGTTTCGACGCAGGCTCAGCTCGGCCTCGACTTGGGTGCACTGCTCGTCGAGCTCGACGCTCAGTCGAACATCGTCGATCAAGAACTCGGGGGGGCGATAGTCGCTGAGACGAATGACGGGCGGTGTGGTGCGGTACATCGGCGTGATAATCGGCTCTGCCAGGGTAGAGATGAGAAATCAAGGCTCGCATTGGACTTGGCGCCTTCAATGCGCCTGTGCCAATCTTGCCTCATCCGGCCGCAGTCGCCAGATTTCAAGCAGTTTGCTCGGCGGCTTGGGCTGCGGCGGTCGCCAAGCTGGCCGAGCGCTCCAGCACGCTCGGCACCGAGCAGTTAGGGTAGGACCAACGACATGCCCATCGTGCAGATGTATGCAACCGCTTTCTGTCCCTTCTGCGTGCGTGCGCGCAGGCTATTGCAGCAGAAAGGTATCGACTTCGACGAGATTCGCGTCGACAAAGATCGCGAGGAGAGGCGCACCATGATCCAACGGAGTCAACGCACCACTGTGCCGCAGATCTTCATTGGTGATCGACATATCGGTGGTTACGACGACATGGCGGCACTGGATCGGGCGGGTCAGCTCGATCCACTGCTGGAACAGCGATGAGCATCAATCCTTGAGTGCCGGCCGATGAGCTCAGACACGACAGGCGCCGACGAGAGCGGCGCGCAGCGGCTGGATAAGTGGCTATGGGCCGCGCGTTTCTTCAAGACACGACCCCTCGCGGTCGAGGCCATCAACGGCGGCAAGGTGCATGTCGACGGCCAGCGCGCAAAGCCGGGACGAAGCGTGCGGCCGGGTACCCGGCTCAGTATCCATAAGGGCCAGCTCGAATGGCAGATCGAGATCAAGGCCATCTCCAAACAGCGTCGCCCCGCCAGCGAGGCGGTCTTGCTGTTCGAGGAGGAGGAGCAGAGCCGGCTCAGGCGTCAAGAGATCGTCGAGGAACGCCGAGCAGCTGGGCCAATCGCGCGCACCGAAGGCGGTCGACCCACTAAACGCGACCGACGCCGCCTCAGCGACCTGACCGGCAGATAAGTAACCGGCAATCGCCTAAGAGGGCCTTAGAATGGACAACCAAGTCTTCCGCGAGACCTACGGTGCGATCAATGACCGCTACTGCCCGTTCGAGAAGAGCATCCTGACCAACCAGTGCGCCTGCAGCCGCGCCGAGCGTTTCTGCATCGCCGAACGTGAAGGGGTGCGCTGTCAGGCCGATGCGGCACAGTCGCGCTGCGTAGACCTGCTGTCGCTCCTTCGCGGCCAGGCGCGCTTTGCGCTCAAGACCACCGACGGACAATCAGCGCTGCCCCATGCCAAGGCGATGCGTGTGCAGGTCGGCGGCTTGCGTGGCCTCTACATGGCCTTGAACCCGGATGCGCAGGTGCCGACGACCATCGATGATGTGGATGCGATTGTCGAGACTGCGGTGAGCCGCTTTGGCAGCCTGGACGAGCTGCCCTTTCAGGTCATCGTGCAGCAGATCACTGCCTACCGAGGTCGACGCCCGTTTCGCGATCGCAGGCGTTGACCCACGATGACCCGCTGCGCGATGTCGCTGCGCCGCACAGCCCATCGCATCGGCGCTTGTCGTCGCCGACCCCGACAGGCGTCGCCGGCTAGCGCAACCGTCCCGCATTGGACAACCGCACGATCCGCGTTACAGCGGGGATCTGACGCAACCGGCGCATGATCCCGGCGAGATGCTTGCGACCTGTCACATTGACCAGGAAGTCGAGCGTGGTGGTCATCCCATCCTTCTCCCGTGAATTCACGTTCTCGATGTTGGAGCCCTGCTCGGCAATCGCGCTCGCAATGGTCGCCAGTGCACCGCGGCGATTCCCGGCATCGACGCGAATCTCGGTCTGAAACTCGGCCTGCGGATTCTCCGCCCATTCGACCTCGAGCCATTTGTCGCGCTTCGCCTGGAAGTCGCCGAGGTTGCGACACTCATTGCGGTGGACCACGATGCCCTTACCAGCGTTGAAAAGTCCCGTGATCGGATCACCAGGAATCGGACGGCAGCAACGCGCGAAATGGACGACCATCCCCTCGGTGCCTCGAATCGCGAGTCGGCGGGCACTTCGGTGGATCTCCTCAGACCCTTGAGGCTCGACGTTGGAGGCGACCTCGGCCCCCACCCCTGGCTCCGATGGACCCGCAAGACGCCGCGCGATCAACATTGGCATGCGATTACCCAGGCCAATCTCCGCGAACAGCTTGCCACTGTCTTCAAGCCCGCTCTCGAGTGCATGCGCCAGGATGCGTGGCTCACCGACCTGCTCCAAGCTCAGCCCGAAGGCCGCCAGCTCGGCGGACAGCATGCGCTGGCCCAACACCTCGGCCTCACGGTTCTGCAGATTCTTCAGATAGCTGCGGATGCTCGCCCGCGCCTTGCCAGTAACGACGAAATTGAGCCAGGCGGCATTCGGCTTGGCGCCCGGAGCATTGATGATCTCGACGGTCTGCCCGCTACGCAATGGCGTCCGCAGCGAGGCCAAGCGCCGATCGATCCGGGCCGCGACGCAGGTGTTGCCGACATCGGAGTGGATCGCATAGGCGAAATCGACCACGGGCGCACCCATCGGCAGCACCAGGATGCGCCCC
>NZ_JBUDPI010000154.1:0-8127 GCF_054919635.1 Halochromatium sp.
CTCGAAGGATGCCTCAGATGCATGTTGCAGCGCTAGTTTATATGCGCTCGCCCTGTGCAGATCAGCGAAACCTTGCTCTTCGCGGACTGAGGCGCTGTCGTCATCGGCGTTCAGTGGTCTCTACCAACCGACCGCATCCGGCAAACGCCGGACTCGCGCAAGCTCGGCTCGCGGCCGGATCTTGGGCATGCAGGGGGCGAGGCTGAATCGCTCACCACGACGAGCGATTCGCCAGCCTGCCCGCTCGATCTGCTCACCTGTCTGCTCTGACTCATAGTGGTAGAGCACCATTCGTTGGCACTGTTCAGCGCTGTACTCGGCGCGCAGCTCGTCGACACTGCAATGGGACGGATTCGAGACCAGCCCACAGTCATGGAACACCCACTCACCGCGCCGCGCATAGCGATTCAGCACCTCGGGGATCGGCCGCGTATCACCCGTGAACACAAAGACGCCTTCCAGTGCCAGGCCGAAGGCCGTCAGATGCTCATGGTGGCGGACCGGAAATACCGAGAAGTAAAGCCCGTGGTGCCAAAACCCCTCCGAGACCGGGATCAACTGAAAGACATCCCAGAAGTTGCTGCCGCCTTCGGCGAGCAGGCTGGGATAATCTGCGAGCCGACGCTGCAGCACAGTGATCAAGGCGACGGGAACGAACAGCGTCACCGGAGCCCTTGGCGCTTCGGCGGTCGCCAAACGATAGAACAGCCCCTCAAGACCACCGATGTGATCGAGATGGGCGTGGGTGATGAACAACGAGGATGGCTCATCGCAATAGATGCCTCGATAGGCCGCTAGGGTCATGGGTCCGCAGTCGATCAGCAGCAAGGGTTGCTCTGCGGTCTCAAAGACAGCAGCCGAGGAGCCCAGATCCTGCGCCTGCGCATTACCGACGCCCAGGAAACGTAAGCCAAGCTCGGACATAGAGAAAGGACTCCATTAGGCGGATCGCGATGGATCACGGCGATTCGACACCACGCCGTCATAGGCGTCGCTTGGGAATGGGCCGCTCTGGGCTAGCGAGGCGCCGAGCCGAGCTTGCGAGCCCGCAACACTCTACCACGCACATCATGGCAGTCTGATGAACTGCTGAGCTCGAAGCAGCGCAGCTGGATTCTGGCCCTGCGGTCTTGGGTACTATCCAGCAGGCTGTATGGGCGGGGATGCCATCGCACGCAGCCGCCGATAGACACCGAATGCGATCAGGAAATTGCTGACCGACAGCAGGCTCTCGCTAGCGCCATGCAGCAGGTCGGCATGCGACAGGCTTGGCAGGCCGAGGCGCAGAGTCGCCATGCGCGTCGTCGAGATGGTGACCGCGACGAAGACCAACAGGAACCAGAAGCCAAAGACCGTCAGTGCCGGGAACAACAGGCGATCCTGTCGGTAGAGCACCAGCAGCATCAGCAAAAAGCCCAGATAGATCAGGTTTGCTGCGGGCAACAAGGCTGCCGACTCAAACCCCGCAACCGACAACCTGAACAGCCCCCAGAGCAAACCCAGTGTCATCACCGTCGCGGCCATCCCTGTCCGCGGCAGGCGCCCCGTGGGCAGCAACAGGAGCGTCGCACTCAAGAGCGACAGGCTGCCGATAAAGGTTAGCACGCGCGACAAGTCGATTAGCGAATCGGCGCGATCACCACTCAGATGAAAGCCAAGCACCGCAATCCCGCCGAACAGATGCGGGATCATGGCATAGGCAAACCATTTGAGCCGCGGCCGGTCGATGCGAATCGCATAACGGCGAAATAACAGGATCGCCGCCAGCCATTCACTGACCGTCAGCAGATGGATGATCCAGGTGGGCGCCGAAAGCAGCATGGGGCTTAACCGGGCTAATACTTCGGACTGCGCCAACCGAAGGCCACAAAGGTCATCCGGGTGACGAAGATGCCTAGGATACAGATCAAGATGCCCAACATCACCTGCTGTTGCGATGCGTAGGGTCCGGCGTACTGCAGAAACAACGCCAAGGCCACGGACCAGATGATCGCCGTCTCGCCATAGAAGCTCGAGTGCAGCATCGGATTGCACGCCTCCTGACGGATCATATCGCGCAGGATAGCCCCGCCGGTGGCGCTGACCGCGCCGATGATCGGTCCCCAGACCCAGAGCGGCTCCAAGCCCTCCTCGGCCGCAATCGAGACCGCGATCACGGTAAACAGCGCAAGACCGAGCGCATCGAACACCTCGAGGATCACACGCGGACTGAAACGGCGTCGCAGCTGAACCACGAGATTGACCAGATCGAAGAACCAGAGTGAGCGTCCGCGCAGCCGATCCAGCCCCCGGTTGAGCAGATAGCCGGCGCTGATGGTGCCGATGCAGGCATAGAGCATCTCCGGCGCGTCGAAGAAATAGATCGGCCGCAGCAAGAGCACATCGCGCACGACGCCACCGCCGAGCGCCGGCAGTGATGCGAGCACAAAGGCACCATAGATCGAATAATCACCCTGCCGAGCGATCACAACCCCCGAGATGGAGAAGGCGATGATCCCGAGCAGGAACATGATCTCGAAGGCGCGGCTGTCGAGCACCATGCTGATCGAGAGCGGATCGACGAAACGCTGCATGATGCGCGCAATCTGCCCATCCGCCACCATGTGCTCGAGCGCCTCGTTGAAGGCCCGCAGCTGCCAGTCTGCCACGGTATCCTTGGCGAACAGCATATGGATCGAGCGCTCCTGCAGCACCAATGGATGCATCCGGAACCCTTGCTCGTGCCAGGCTGCCAGCAGCGCCATACTGCCCAACTGATCGCCGAGGAAGCCATCGGCCTCACCGTCGAGCACAGCACTGATGCTCTCGGCAAGGCTGTTGGTGCGGTGGAGCAGACCCTGCGGCTCCAGGCGCGCAAGCGCCGCCGCATTGGTCGTTCCCCAGTCATAGCCGCGCACCACTGCGATACGCAGTCTTGTGGCGATCAGCGCATCGGCGAGCGCTTCAACCGAGGCCGCCGAAGGCAGCCTCACGCGGGTAGAGAGAAACAGGCGATCTCGCCCTTCTCGGTAAGGCGGCGAAACGAGCGCATAGCGACGGCGTTGCTGGCTGTCGTAGGCACCTGGCACCGCATCAACGCGGCCAGCGGTGAGCAGATGCAAGCTTGCAGCGAACGGGCGATAGCGAAAGCTGACCGTCAGGCCAGCGCGTCGGGCCGCCTCGCGCATCACCGCGATATCGACACCGCTCGGATAGCCGATCCCTCGCCGCTCGGCCTGGAACTGGTACGGCGGCTGGTCAGACCAGGCAACCAACAGATGCCGATCCGTGGATGAGGCCACCGGCGCTAGGTGCGCATCACCCAGGGCTTCATCTGCACTCACTGCTGCAGATGCGATCAATAAGCCGAAGACGATCGAAAGGGCCAGTCCCCAGTGCCTTATTCCCAAGCTCACAACGCCAGTCGCCTAAAGGCCGATCGATCGTTGACCGGCCAAAGAATCGATGATTACTGCGTTGCAAGCCTGACCCAAAACCAATGCTTGAATCAAGCCTGTGGAGCTTAGGCGAGCCTCCGCCCGGTCAGCTGGTGATAGACCTCGAATCCGGCATCGCGCTCCCGACAGCGCAGGATGGCGGCCCGACCCGGCGTGCTCGGGTCAGGCTGCACCTTGACCCCAAGCGATTCGGCCGCTTGCAGATGCTCGTCGCTGAGGTCGGCGTCAACGAACACGGAGATCACGTAGCCACCCGGAATCGGGGGTGGCGGGCTGAAATCCCCGCCATCCACGAGCGCCACCCAGGCCGGTATGAAATCCGGCCCGTAGAGATCGAAGAAGCCATTGGAGCCACGCAGATGGGCCTCAATCGGCTTGCCGCCGATCAGCTCGATATTGCAGATCCCGGTATAGCCGGCCAGATTGCGCCGCACCCAGGCGCTGATCCACTTCTCCGCGTCTGGCAGCTCCGCCCCAATCTCCCAATAGATCGGGCGCGAGGCATCCTTCTCATCCGAGCCTCGGGTATGCGCAAACCAGCGCGGCTCACCCTCTTGCACCAGGCAGTCACTGCTGGTGTGCGTGCCGGTCAGACGCTCGCACCAATAGCTGCCCGGCTCGAGCGGCAGCTCATCAGCGCGCACCGAGCGCGCACTGAGACCCATCCCAGCCAGGTTGGTGATCGGCTTCACAAAGACCTCGGCATCGGGCGGAACACCAAGGTCCATCGGTGACACCCCGCAGGGCGCAGCGGTCAGGCCTGCATCGAGCGCGAGACGCAACTTGTCGTAGATCTGTCGGTAGGACGGGTTCAGCCGCCAGGCTGCCGCGTCGCTGACAGCAAGATCGCAGCGCGGCTCGGGCTGGAAGAGTTGCTTGCGTTCCGGCAGGACGCCAATAAAGGGCATAAGCACTCCGTCGAGATTGTTTGCATTCAGGCCGCGATTGCCCCTAGAGGCGAGCGAAAAGACAAGCAAGGCCGTATGAGCTTTGGCCGAGATCGCCTGAGACCGGCTAGCCTGCGTCCAGACACTAAGCCCAGTATGCCGAGAGTCAAGAGGTGTCTTGGTCGAGCGCTTCCTTGCGCAACATCCGTCGCCCCAGGGCTAAGCCGCCTTGCGCTCGACGCCCAGCACCGGGGTGATCTCACAGAGGAGCGACTTGAATGGCGGGAAGCCGCTGATCGGGTCGAGCGCAGCATCGTCAGTCAGCTCATTGACGTTCGCATGGTTCCAGCCGTGAGCGCAATGCGCAACGCCAGGCTTGATGCGATCGGTAATCCGCGCGGTAAAGCGCACACGACCGCGACGCGTCGACACCATGACCGGATCGCCATTGCCGATACCCCGCCCGGCCGCATCGTCCGGATGCAGCTCCACCAGGGCGTCTGGCATCGCCTTGCGCATGCGTTCCAGATACTGGTGCTGCGAATGGGTTGCGTGCTTGTGGCGTGCCCCGCTGGTCAGCACCAGCGGGAAATCACGCGCGACATCGGGCGTTGACAGCGGGCTCTCAGATGGCTCGCGCCAGATTGGCAGACCATCATGGCCGGCGTCTCGCAGCTCTTGTGAATCGAACTCGACCTTGCCGCTCACCGTCTTGAACCCATGCAGGCGGTATTGACGGTCGGCGTCGAGATAGCCCTGCTCGACCAGGTCGTCAATGGTCTGGGCGTAGACGGTGACCCCATCAGGATTGGAATAGACCTCGGCGCGGATATCTTCCGGGATGCCCTCGGCCGCCTCGGCCCATGAGGCGGCCAGGTCGCCGTTCCAGAACTGATCGGTCATGCCGAGTCGCACGCCAAGCTCGAGGAACACCTCAGCATCCGGGCGCGCCTCGCCCTTAGGCGCCACCACGCGCTGCCGGTAGCGCAGCTCGCCTTGGTAGGCGCAGCCGGGATAGGCGATCAGCGCCTCTCGCTCGAGGTTGGTCGCCGCGGGCAGCACGATATCGGCCATGCGGGTGGCCGGATTGTGGAAGAAGTCCGAGGCAGCGAAGAAATCGAGCGCACCGAGCGCCTGCTCCATGCGCTTCGAATTGGCCCACATGCCAGTATTGATGCCCATGGCCAGCAGGCTGCGGATGCGCTGTGGCTTACCCTCGAGGATACAGCTCGGTAACAGCATGCTTTGTGCCGCTGGCCAATGCCGGGTCCAGACCGGAAACACCTCGTCCCCAACACGCGCTGGCAGGTCATTGAGGCAATGATCGAACAGCTCGATCGGCTTAGGGCTGACCTTGTCGTTGAAGAAGCGGTTGCCGCCTTCGCGGTCGAGATTTCCGGTCACCGCCGAGAGCAAGATGACGGCGCGATGATTCTGAAAGCCGTTGCTGTGCTGCACGGTCGCGGTCGGTGAGAGCATGATCTGCGCTGGGTGCAAGGTCGCGAACAGCTCAGCGGCCCGGCGCAGATCGTCAACCTCGATACCGCAGATCTCGGCAACGCGCTCGGGCGGAAATTCCGCCACATACTCTCGAAACGCCTCGACCCCTGTGGCCCATTCGTCCAAGAAGGTCTGATCCTGCCAGCCATTGGCGAAGATCAGATGATGGAAGCCAAGCGCGAGCGCACCATCGGTGCCGGGCCTGACCTGCAGAAAGACATCGGCCTGATCGGCCAGCGGGGTGCGGCGCGGATCGACCACGATCATTGGCCGGCCAGGCTTCGCGTGGGCCTGTGGATGCAGATGGAAAGGTGGGATCGAGCCGCGCGGGTTGGTCGACCAGACCAGCAAGCATTTGGTGTTGTGCGAGGCGATGGTGGAGGTGGTCTTGATCTTGGTGCCAAAGGTCACCTCTTCCGCCACCTTGGTCGCTGAGAAGCAACAGCCGCTCTCGGTCATATAGTTCGGCGATCCAAAGGCGTGCGCCAACCGCTGCAGCTGCGGGCGCGCTTCCTTGGTGTAGCCGGCAAAGAAGGCGACCGCCGGTGCACCATCCTGTTCACGCGTCAGGCTTAGATGCTCAGTGATGGTGCTGAGTGCCTCGTCCCAAGAGACGCGCTCAAAATCACCGCTGCCGCGTGGTCCAACCCGCTTCAGCGGATAGAGCAGCCGATCTGGGTGATTGCGCCGATCGAGCTGCACATAGCAGCGCGGGCAATCGGGCCCCGCGATCGACACGGGCTCGCCTTGCGGATCGAGGGTGACATCGATCGCGCAGTTGGCATCACATTCGTAGCAGGTACTCTTGACGGTAGACATGGGCTAGACATTCCGCTGAAAACGATTGTTCAGACGCTGATGGCGCACGCTGTGCCAGATTTCAACCCAATCAGGATCATCGCAGCTGCACCTTGGCTGGCGACAGAGCTGGCGCCAGGGCCATCGCCGCAAGCACAACAAGTTTCAGCCTTGATATCGCTGCGATCAGCCAAAGCCGGGCGGAGCTCAGCACGAAGGTTGGCTCTACAAGCGCTCGTAGGCTAAGCGTCGGTCTCTCCGAGGCCTCGCTGCAAACAGGATCCTTGATCACGTGTTGCATGGGACGCGCCGAGCAAACCCGGCTCAAACAGAAATCGCGCTAGAATAGGAGGTTTACAAGGCCAGGCTGCGCAGGCTGACAGGCATCAGCACAGCAGCCAGAAGCACAGAGCGCGCCAATCGGCGCATCACCGTTCAATCGCCACCCCAACCGGCCACCATGAGCAAACCACAGCTGAGCTACCAGGACGCTGGCGTCGACATCGATGCCGGCGAGCGGCTGGTACAACGCATCGCGCCCGCGGTGAAAACGACCCATCGTCCAGGCGTCCTCTCCGGGCTCGGTGGCTTTGGCGGCCTGTTTGAGCTACCGAGCGGCTATCGCAAGCCAGTGCTGGTCTCGGGCACCGATGGCGTTGGCACCAAGCTCAAGCTGGCGATCGAGCTCGGCCAGCATGACAGCATCGGCATTGACCTGGTGGCGATGTGCGCCAACGATATCGTCGTCTGCGGTGCCGAGCCGCTGTATTTCCTCGACTACTACGCGACCAGCGCGCTCGACGTCGAGGTCGCGACCGAGGTCGTGAACGGCATCGCCGAGGGCTGTCGCCAAGCCGGATGTGCGCTGATCGGTGGCGAGACCGCCGAGATGCCCGGCCTCTATGCCCAAGGCGACTATGACCTCGCCGGCTTCTGCGTTGGCATCGTCGAGAAATCGGCGATCATCCGCCCGGATCAGGTCCAGGTCGGCGATGCACTGATCGCATTGGCCTCCTCCGGCCCGCACTCAAACGGCTACTCGCTGATCCGCAAGGTGCTTGAGCTCAGCGCCGTCCCTCTGACGACCCCGCTTGCGACACGGGCCTCTTCAGCAGCAGCGCAGCCTGCGTCGCAACCCGGCTCAACGCTACCGGCCTCGGCGCCCGGCGAGCCTAGCCTTGGCGCGCAGCTCTTGGCCCCGACCCGCATCTACGTGAGGCCTGCGCTAGCGCTGATCCAGGCACTCGAGGTTCACGCCTTGGCACACATCACCGGCGGCGGCATCACCGAGAATCTGCCGCGGGTCCTCCCCAAGGGCACCCGGGCGATGATCAACCTCGACAGCTGGACGCTGCCAGCCGTCTTCGGTTGGCTGCGCGAGCAGGGCAACATCGCCGATGCCGAACTGCTGCGCACCTTCAACTGTGGCGTTGGCATGATCGCCTGCGTTCCGACCGAGCAGGCCGAGGCCGCCTGCGCGCAGCTCGCCGAGCTCGGCGCGCAGG
>NZ_JBUDPI010000155.1:0-8107 GCF_054919635.1 Halochromatium sp.
GCCAAGGAGATCAAGGCCACGGTGGACGACCCCCGGCGGGTGATCGGTGCTCCCCGGGTCTTTGGTGGCATGACCATGCCGGCCCATCTCATCGTCGATGAAATCAGGAGGGTGCTCCAGTGAGTACGCGCATCGTCAGCATCTCGCCCGCGTTCGAGGACGTGATGCCCGAGGAATACAAGGAGCTGGTGGAGAACGGCCCCTACGGGAAGGACTACAAGGTCACCGACCTTGGCAAGTACAAGGAACTGATCGAGGAGCATCCGCTGTGCGCCGGCTGCGGACTGGCCCTGTCCCTGCGGTTGGTGCTCGCCTCGCTGCCGAGCCCCGAGGATACGGTGATCGTTGGCTCCACCGGCTGCAGCGCCTTGGTGTTTCCGCAGGTCGGCCTGCACAACGTCCACTCGCTGTTCGGCAACCAGAACGCCGTGGCGAGCGGCATCAAACGCGCGCTGAGCCTGCGTTTTCCGGACCATGTGAAGGACGTGGTCGTGGTCGCCGGCGACGGCGCCACCGCCGACATCGGCCTGGACATGGTCATGCAGTCCTGGTTCCGGCGCGAGAAGATCGCGACCATCATGCTCGACAACGAGGCCTACGCCAATACCGGCGGCCAGGAGAGCGGCATGAGCATGGAAGGGACGGTGATGAACATGGCGCCGAAGGGCAAGGTGTTCCCCAAAGCCGATCTGCCCAAGGTGGCCGAAGCCTCCGGCTGCGCCTACGTGGCCGCCGCCTCCCCGTCGCGCCCGGGCAAGCTCGGCAAGGTGGTGCGGCGCGCGATCCTGATCGCCCGCGAGGTGGGTCCCACCTACGTGCAGCTGCTCAGTCCCTGCCCCACCAACTTCAAGACCAAGCCCTCGGACACCGTGCTGACGATCAAGGCGCGGGAGAAGGAGAAGAGCTTCAAGCAGTACGAATACCTCTCCGACGACGCCCGCAGTTTCTTGAGCGCGCTTGAAGAGGGCAAACAGTCAGAGGGCAAACAGTCAGAGGGCAAGCAGTAATGGCTGAGAAGATGTCCATTCGCCTGTCCGGATTGGGCGGCCAGGGCGTGGTGACCGCAGCGCACATCCTGGGCATGGCCGCCTACAAGGATGAGCTGCAGGTCACCGTCAATCCGTTTTTCGGCGCGGAAAAGCGGCTCGCCCCAGCCGAAAGCTATGTACGCATCTCGCGCGAGCCGATTTACGAGCGTGGCGAGATCCTGTACCCGAGCCTCATCATGGTCTTCCATCCGCACGTCATCACCCTGGGCAAGAGCTACACCATGCCCTTCTTCGATGGCCTGGAGGCCGGCGGGACCATCATCATCAACTCCGCCTCTGTCTTGGAGCTCGCACACGAGGATCTGGACAACCTGGACAAGCTCGATGCGCAGGTCCACTACGTTCCCGCCTCGGAGGTCGCGATGGAGGTGAGCGGCACGCACCTGTCCACCAACATCGCCATGCTCGGGGCGCTCTACCGCCTCCAGCAGCTGCCCTCGTTGGACGCGCTGGAGTCGGCCATGGTCGAACGCTTCGGCGGCAGCAAGTTCGTCGCCTCCGGCAGCACCGCGGCGCTTGATGATGCGGTGAAAGAGAAGTTCGCCAAGGTCAGCCAGATGATCGAGAAGAATCTCGAGGTCATCCAGAAGGCTGGCGAATCCATGTTCCAACAGACACACTGATCCAGGGGGTTTCGATGTACTATGCCACCGAAGTGGAAGCCAAACTCTGCTCGGGATGCGCCTTGTGCGCGATGGGATGCCCGGACCCGAATGTCATCGCCTACTGCGAGGACAGCGAGACGGTGACCGTGGACCAGAAACGCTGCAAGGGATGCGGCGTCTGCATTACCCTGTGCACAAAGGCTGCGATGAGCGTCAAACAGGTCAGCCTGAACGCTTAAAGGACGCGAGGCGGACGGCAGGACGCCGTCCCGGCCTTGCCGGGCCGCCCGATTCTTCAATTGGCCATGCCCGAGACCCTGTCATGCTTCGTAAGATCTTGATCGCCAACCGCGGCGAGATCGCGGTGCGCATCATTCGCGCCTGCGCCGAGATGGGCATTCGCTCGGCCGCGATCTCTGCGGATGCCGACCGCCATTCGCTGCACGTGAAGAAGGCCGACGAGGCCTATTGCCTGGGCAGTGACCCGCTTGCCGGCTACCTGAACGTGCACCAAATCGTCAATCTCGCCGTTGCCACCGGCTGCGATGCCGTGCATCCAGGCTACGGCTTCCTGTCCGAGAACCCGGAGCTGGCACAAGCCTGCGCGCGGCGCGGGATCACCTTCATCGGCCCAAGCGCCGAGGTGATCGCGCGCATGGGCGACAAGACCGCGGCGCGCTTGGCCATGCAGCAGGCCGGTGTCCCTGTCACGCCCGGCAGCCCCGGAAATCTCGACAGCCTGGAGGCGGCCCTGGCCTGCGCCGAGGAGATCGGCTATCCGGTCATGCTCAAGGCCACCTCGGGCGGCGGCGGGCGCGGCATCCGCCGTTGCGATGACGCCCAGGCACTGCGTCAGAATTATGTCCGGGTCATCTCCGAGGCGACCAAGGCCTTCGGGCGCGCCGAGGTCTTCCTCGAGCGCTGCGTGGTGAATCCGCGCCATATCGAGGTGCAGGTGCTCGGCGACCATCACGGCAACTGCGTGCATCTGTTCGAGCGCGACTGTTCCATCCAGCGCCGCAATCAGAAGCTGATCGAGATCGCGCCCTCGCCCCAGCTCGACGAGGCGCAGCGCCAGTACGTCAATGGGCTGGCCGTGATCGCGGCACGCGCGGTGGGTTACACCAATGCCGGCACCGTCGAGTTCCTGCTCGACGAGGCCGGGCGCTTCTATTTCATGGAGATGAACACCCGCATCCAGGTCGAGCACACCATCACCGAGACCATCACCGGTGTCGACCTGGTCGAGGAGCAGATCCGCATCGCCGCCGGCCTGCCGCTGCGCTACCGTCAGCACGAGATCGGGCGGCGCGGTTATGCGATCCAGTTTCGCGTCAATGCCGAGGACCCGAAGAACAATTTCTTGCCGAGCTTTGGACGCATCTCGCGCTACTACGCCCCAGGCGGGCCGGGCGCGCGCACCGATGGGGCCATCTACACCGGCTATACGATCCCGCCGCACTATGACTCCATGCTCGCCAAGGTGATCGTCTGGGCGCTCAACTGGGACGATGTGGTCAATCGCGGCCACCGCGCCCTGCGCGACATGGGCCTGTTCGGCGTGCGCACGACCATCCCCTTCTATCAGGAGATCCTGCGCCATCCCGACTTCCGCGCGGGCTCATTCGACACCGGCTTCATCGAGGCCCATCCCGAACTGCTCAACTACTCGAGCAAACGCCGCCGCGAAGACATCGCCGCCGCGCTCGCCGCCGCCGTTGCGGCGCATGCCGGTCTGTAGGAGAGAACCCAGCCATGTCCCCATCCACGCCAACGTCCACAAAAAAGATCAACATCACCGACCTCATTCTGCGCGATGCCCACCAATCGCTGCTGGCGACCCGCCTGCGCACCGACGACATGCTGCCGATCTGCCCCAAGCTCGATGCCATCGGCTACTGGTCGCTCGAGTGCTGGGGCGGCGCCACCTTCGATGCCTGCGTGCGCTTCCTCAAGGAAGACCCATGGGAACGGCTGCGCCAGTTGCGCGAGGCCTTGCCCAACACCCGTCTACAGATGCTGTTGCGCGGGCAGAACCTGCTCGGCTATCGCCATTACTCTGATGATGTGGTGCGCGCCTTCGTCAACCGCGCCGCCGACAACGGCATGGACGTCTTTCGCATCTTCGATGCCCTCAATGACGTGCGCAACCTGCGCACCGCCATCGAGGCGACCAAGGCGGCCGGCAAGCACGCCCAGGGCACCATCTGCTATACCGTCAGCCCGGTTCACGACATTGCCGGATTCGTCGCCATGGGCCGCGAGTTGGCCGCCATGGGCTGCGACTCCATCGCCATCAAGGACATGGCCGGCCTGCTGACGCCCTATGTCACCGCCGAGCTGGTCAAGGCCCTGAAAGACGGTATCCCGCTGCCGCTGACCCTGCATTCCCACGCGACCGCCGGCCTCTCCGAGATGTGTCATCTCAAGGCCATCGAGAACGGCTGCGATACCATCGACACCGCCATCTCGGCGCTCGCCGGCGGGACCTCGCACGCGCCCACCGAGAGCCTGGTCGCGGCCCTGCGCGGCACGCCTTACGACACCGGCCTGGACCTGGAAGCACTGCAGGAGATCGGCGTCTATTTCCATCAGGTGCGCAAGAAATACCACCAGTTCGAGAGCGATTTCACCGGGGTGGATACCCGGGTCCAGGTCAATCAGGTGCCGGGCGGGATGATCTCCAACCTCGCCAACCAGCTCAAGGAGCAGAACGCGCTCGACCGCATGGGCGCGGTGCTCGACGAAATCCCTCAGGTTCGCAAGGACCTCGGCTATCCGCCACTCGTGACCCCAACCTCGCAGATCGTCGGCACCCAGGCGGTGCTGAATGTCCTAACCGAGAACCGCTATCAGACCATCACCAACGAGGTGAAGCTCTATCTACAGGGACGCTATGGACAGGCGCCAGCGCCGGTCAATCCAGAACTGCAGGAACGTGCGGTCGGCAAGGAGGAGCTGATCGACTGCCGTCCGGCCGACTTGCTCAAGCCCGAGCTCGATCGCCTGACCAAGGAGGTCGGCGCCCTGGCGGGCTCGCCGGAGGATATCCTGACCTACGCCATGTTTCCGGAGGTTGGGCGCGCCTTCCTCGAGCATCGGGCCGCCGGCACCCTGCATCCCGAGCCGCTGGAGCCACCAACGAGTGGGCTCAGCCCGCAGGCGGCGCCGACCGAGTTCAACATCGCCGTGCACGGCGAAACCTATCACGTCAAGGTGACCGGAGCCGGCCACAAGGGCCAAGCCGAGCGCCACTTCTACCTGGCGATTGACGGCATCCCAGAGGAAGTCCTGGTCGAGAGTCTCGATGAGGTGGTCCTGACCGGCGGGGCTGAGGGTGCGGTCAAGAAGGCCATCGCCGGAAAACGCCCGCAGCCCACGCAACCGGGCCATGTGACCACCTCGATGCCGGGCAACATCGTCGACGTGCTGGTGACGGAAGGCGAAACGGTCAGCGCCGGGCAAGCCGTGCTGGTCACAGAGGCGATGAAAATGGAGGCTGAGATTCAAGCGCCCATCGCCGGCACGGTGACAGGCATCTTCGTCGCCAAGGGCGATTCGGTGAATCCGGACGAGGTGCTGATCGAGATCGAGCCGGCGAACGGTGGCTGATGCCATCCGCTGATGCGATCCCCTGATGCCATCCCCCGATGCGATCCAGCCTGCGCGAGGGCCCGGCCGATGACAGCAGCCGTCCTGCTCATAGCATGAACCATCCATGAATCGACTGACATTCAAACATGTCGGCCCGGATCTTGCCGGAGGGGTGACCACAGCGATCCTGTCGCTGCCACTGGCCCTCGCGTTCGGCGTGGCTTCCGGGGCGGGTCCACAGGCCGGTCTGTACGGGGCGGTCTGCGTGGGACTGTTCGCGGCCCTGTTCGGAGGATCTACCCGGCTGATCTCCGAGCCGACCGGTCCCATGACCGTCATCATGACGGCGGTGATCACCAGCATGGTCGCCCGCTACCCCGAGAACGGGATGGCGATGGCGTTCACAGTGGTCATGGTGGCCGGGGCGTTCCAGTTGCTGATCGGGTTCATGAAACTGGGACGTTTCATCACCCTGATGCCCTACGCGGTCATCTCCGGTTTCATGTCCGGCATCGGCATCATCCTCATCCTGATGCAGCTCCCGCCCATGCTGGGACATGCGGCGCCTCCCGGCGGCGTGCTGGCAACGCTCGAGGCCCTTCCCCGGCTGATCCAGGAGCTTGACTCGACGGAGCTCTTGCTCGGCGGGCTCGCCTTCTGCTTCCTGCTGCTGTACCCGGTTCGGTGGCGTCGCTTCTGCCCTCCGCAACTGCTGGTCCTACTGATCGGGACCGCCGTGGTCATGTTCGTGTCGCTGCCGGGCAGCCTACGCACCATTGGCCAGATTCCCATGGGACTGCCCAGTCTCGTGCTGCCGTCCTTCACCCCTGAGGAGGTCACCCGGATTCTGCTGGACGGCATCGTCCTCGGCACCCTGGGCGCCATCGACACGCTGCTGACCGCGATGATTGCGGACAGCCTGACCCGCGACCAGCACGACAGCAACCGCGAGCTGGTCGGCCAGGGCATCGGCAACATCCTCTCCGGTCTCCTCGGCGGCTTGCCCGGAGCCGGCGCCACCATGGGGACTGTGGCGAATATCCAGACCGGTGCCCAGACCATCCTGGCCGGCGTGATCCGCGCCCTGTTGCTGTTGGTCGTCGTCCTCTGGGCGGCGCCCCTGCTTGCGGATGTGCCCATGGCGATCCTCGCGGCCATTGCCATGAAGGTGGGCATCGACATCCTCGACTGGAGCTTCCTGAAGCGGGCGCACCGGGTGTCGAAAACCAGCACCATCCTGATGTATAGCGTCATGCTGCTGACGGTGTTCTACGACCTGATCGTCGCCGTCGGCTTCGGTGTCTTCCTGGCCAATCTCCTCACCATCCAGAAGCTGTCAGAACTGCCGGCGCACAAGGTCAAGACCATCTCCATCCTGGATGACGACGTCCAGATCAGCGACGAAGACCGCGACTTGCTGGAGACCGCGGATGGCAACATCCTGCTGTTCCAACTCAGTGGCCCGATGATCTTCGGGGTAGCCAAGACCATCTCCCAGGAGCATGCCGCCATCGCCAACGCCAAGGTCATGATCCTCGACATGACGGATGTGCCCTTCCTGGGCACCTCGGTGTCCCTTGCGATTGAGAATATGACCTATGATGTCATCGCGGCGGGTGGACTGGTGATGGTTGCAGGAGCCAGCGAGCCCATTAAGAAGCGCCTGCAGAAACTGAGAATCCTCGATCACCAGGACGTCTCAGAGTATCCGGATCGACACAAGGCCGTCCAAGCCGCCATGGATGTGTTACGGGAGAGTACAAGAAGCAGCCCGTCAGATAGGAACATGATCGCGGCATGAGTTCTGATCACTTGGAATGTCAAACCATCAAATCCGAATAACCAAACCCGACGATTGGCATCTCCATCTGCGCGATGGTGACATGCTGAAGACGGTGATTGCGGACACAGCTCGTTGCTTCGCGCGAGCCATTGTGATGCCTAACCTAAAGCCGCCGGTGACCACGGTGGCTCAGGCCGAGGCCTATCGAAGCCGCATTCTAGCGGCGGTTCCCGAGGGCATGACCTTCGAGCCGCTGATGACGCTGTACTTGACCGAGAACACCTCGCCAGACGAGATCCGGCGGGCCAAGGCGTCGGACTCGATCCATGCGGTCAAGTATTACCCGGCGGGCGCAACGACCAATTCCGACAATGGGGTTCAGGATCTGAGCAACGTCTATGCGGTGCTCGAGACCATGCAGGAGGTCGATCTTCCGCTGTTGCTGCACGGTGAGGTCACGGATCGGGATGTCGATGTCTTCGACCGGGAAGCGGTGTTCATCGAGCGGCATCTCCAGCGGATCAATACGCGGTTTCCGGCGCTGCGCACCGTGCTCGAGCACGTCACGACCAAGGACGCAGTCGACTACGTGCTGGAAGCCTCCGAGCGGGTCGCGGCAACCATCACCGTTCATCATTTGCTACTGAACCGCAATGCCATATTCGATGGCGGCTTGCGACCACATCATTACTGCCTGCCGCTGCTCAAGCGCGAAACCCATCGTCAGGCGTTGGTGAACGCCGCCACCAGCGGTATGCCGAAGTTTTTTCTCGGTACGGATTCGGCCCCGCATCCCAAAAACGCTAAGGAGTCAGGTTGCGGCTGTGCCGGCATCTACAGTGCACCGGCAGCGATCGAGCTGTATGCCGAGATCTTCGCCGACGCCGGGGCCTTGGATCGACTCGAAGGCTTTGCGAGCTTCCATGGCCCGGATTTCTACGGCCTGCCCCGGAATGACGACAAGATGACCCTTGAAGCCCATACCTGGTTGGTGCCGAAGCTGATCAATGCAGGTTTGGAGGAGATCGTGCCGTTGCGCGCCGGGACCGACGTCGGCTGGCGACTGGGACGACCCG
>NZ_JBUDPI010000156.1:0-8019 GCF_054919635.1 Halochromatium sp.
TGGCAGTGGTCTTGATCGCCATCCTTGCCGGCCGGACCCTGCGTGCCTCAAGCGCGCTGGTGTTGGCGCTTGCGGTGGTCCTGCTCATCGATCCGGCAGCGGTCCTGGATTACGGCTTTTGGCTCTCCTTCGGCGCCGTCGCGGTGCTGCTCTATGCACTCGGCTGGCGGCTGGGCCCACCAGGCTGGATCGCGCGTTGGGGCGCCGCGCAATGGGCCGTTGCGCTCGGACTGCTGCCGCTACTGATCGCGTTCTTCGGCCGCGCGTCGCTGATTGCGCCATTGGTAAATCTGCTCGCGGTGCCACTGTTCGGTCTTCTCCTACCGCTGATCCTGGTCGCTAGCCTCGCCTTCCTGCTCAGCGGTTGGTTACTGCCGCTCCTTGTTGTCGACTGGCTGTTGCGCCAAGGCTATCAGCTGCTCGCCAACGCCGCCGATCTGCCATGGGCGAGTCTGACACTCGGGGGTCGGCCCGATTGGGTCTGGGGCGTCGCCGGGTTGGGAGCGCTGCTCCTGCTTGCGCCGAGAGGGCTGCCAGGGCGTTGGATGGGGGCGATTCTGCTCTTACCGCTATGGCTGATGCGCCCACCAAGTCCGGCGCCGGGGGAGCTTCAGGTGACGCTCCTGGACGTCGGGCAAGGGCTTGCCGCCGTCATGCGAACGCAGCGGCATACGCTGGTCTACGATACCGGGCCACGTTTTCGCAGCGGCTTCAACACCGGTGAGGCGGTGGTTGCGCCATACCTCCAACACCTCGGTATTGGCAGCATCGATCTGCTGGTTATCTCACATGCAGATCAGGATCACGCCGGTGGCTTGCAGGGGCTTCTGAGGTCGGTGACCGCGCGGCGCATCCTGACTGGAGAGCCTGACCGGATCAAGGCATCGATCGCTGCAGCACTCAAAGACAAGGCTGCTGAGCCGCTCACAGGCGGACCACAGAAACACCGGTCCAATGCGCTCGAGCATGAGATCCAGACGCTGACGATCGAGCGCTGTCAGCGCGGACAGCACTGGCACTGGGATGGCGTCGATTTTGAGATTCTTCATCCCCCGGATGCCGCCGAGACAGGGAACAATAGCTCTTGTGTGCTGCGCGTCTCGATTGGTGAGACGGCGCTGTTGTGGCCAGGCGATGTCGAGGCCTCAGTTGAGCAGCAGCTGCAGCAGCGCGATGCTGCGGCCTTGCAGTCAGCGGTTCTGGTCGCTGGTCATCATGGCAGTGCCAGCTCAACGAGCGAGGGCTTTCTCAGGGCGGTCTCGCCACAGCTGGTGTTGTTCTCGATGGGCTGGAAGAATCGCTACGACTTTCCTGCTGCATCGGTCCGCGAGCGCGTGATGTCCGCAGGCGCGCTCAGCTTGGATACCGCAAGTACAGGTGCCATCCAGCTGCAGCTCGATCGTCCGGCTGGGCTGCGCATCACCGGGCTGTATCGCCAGCAAGCGGATCGACTCTGGCGTCATCATCCGCCGCCGGCGGTCGCTTCAGAGCTTGTCCCAGACGAGTCAATCAGATCGATGCCGGCTCAAGGTGAGCGCCCATCCGATCGGCCTTGAGCTTGCCGGCCCGATGGCGGGGCAGTGCGTTATGATGGCGACCCGTTTCGATTGGCTAAGCTCCATTCCGAGGTGATTCTCTAGTGCTCGATCTGATGAAGGCCGGTGGCTGGCTGATGGTGCCGATCTTGCTGTGTTCAGTCGCGGCAATGGCCATTGTGATCGAACGCTTCTGGGCCTTGCGCCGCAAGCGAATCATGCCGGATGGACTGGTGATGCAGATCTGGGAGCTGCAGCGCAGCCGTCAGCTCGATGATCAGCGCATCGAGCAGATCCGCCAAGGCTCGGCGCTAGGTCGGATGCTGGCCGCGGGCCTGGTAAACCGGTTTCACGCCCGCGAGGTGATGAAGGAGGCGATCCAGGACACCGGCCGTCATGTCGTTTCCGGGATGGAGCGCTACCTGAGCACATTGGGCACCATCGCTGCTGTCACGCCGCTGCTTGGCCTGCTAGGCACCGTCATCGGCATGATCGACGTGTTCGCTGTGATCATGGATGCCGGCGTTGGCGACCCCGCTGTGCTCGCCGGCGGTATCTCGCAGGCGCTGATCACCACCGCCGCGGGCCTATCCATTGCCATTCCGGCGCTCATGTTCCATCGCTACTTTGTCAGTCGAGTGGACAAGCTGGTCGTTGGCATGGAGGAGCAGGCGCTGCGGCTGATCGAGGTGATGCAGGGCGAGCGCGAGGCTGCGGACGAGGGAGAGCGGCTTTGAATCTGCGTCCGCATCGCCCGGAAGCGCCAGAGATCAATCTGACGCCCTTGATCGACGTCGTCTTCTTGCTCCTGATCTTCTTTATGGTCACAACCAGCTTTCGGGACGAGGGTCGGCTGCGATTGCAGTTGCCGGAGGCCGATGCCGAGGCCGTCCCGCGCGAAGAGATCGAGCTGGTCGAGGTGATGATCGACCGTGCAGGGCGCTTCTATGTCAACGCGCAACTGCTCACTGCGACCGATCTCGAGACCCTGAAACAGGCGCTGATCGGAGCGGTTGGCCCGGAGCGCGAGCGACCGGTGCTGATCAAGGCCGATGCCAAGGCCGAGCATCAGGCGGTGATGCAGGTGCTCGATGCAGCAGGTCAGCTCGGCCTGAGCCAGATCGCGTTCGCGGCCAGCCAGCGCCAAGATGTGCGTGCCTTGTCGGGCTCAATGCCGACACCAGCGTCGAGTCCAGCGCTCCAGCAGGCGCCTGATCAGGAGGCGAGCCCGAGATCGAGTCCGAGATCGAAAGCGGAGTCGAACCGAGGATCGAGCTCCGGATCGAGCCCCGAACTGACCCCAGGACTGATCCCGGAACCGAGCCAGCGACCTGACCAGCCACTAGAGCGCTCGTTGGATCAGGCACCAAGCCCGTCATCGGACCAGGCCGGCACCGAGCAGCGGAGCCCAGCGCAGGAGATCGACCAATGACCTCGCCAACCGGGATCGGCGCCGTATTTGCGGCATCCAGCGAGGCCTCTGCCCGCGAGATCTATCGGCGGCTATTGGGCTATGTGCGCCCCTATTGGACGATGTTCGCGATCTCGATCGCCGGCATGCTGGTCTTTGGCCTCACTGAGCCGTTGTTTGCGGCGATGATCAAACCCTTGCTGGATGGCAGCTTCGTCGAGCGCGACCCGAGCGTGGTGCGGATGATGCCGATCGTGCTGATTGGCATCTTCTTGGTGCGCGGTGTTGCTGGCTTCGTCAATACCTATTGTCTGAAATGGGTGGGGCGGCGGGTGGTCGCCGATCTGCGCCAACAGATGTTCGACCATCTGTTACGCGCGCCCGCCCGTTATTACGACCATCACGGCTCGGGGCAGATCATCGCCAAGTTCACCTTCAACGTCGAGAACGTGGCAACGGCTTCGACCTCGGCACTGACCACCTTGGTCCGGGATGGCTTCACGGCCTTGGCGCTGATCCTCTACATGCTGTACATCGATGCGGCGCTGTCGGCGATCTTTCTGCTTGTTGCACCGGCGATGGTGCTGGCGATCAAGTACGCAACCAAACGCTTTCGTCGTTATGGAAAACGCGTCCAGGAGCGCATGGGCTCGCTGTCACAGGCGGCGCAAGAGGTGATCGAGGCGCATCGGGTGGTGAAGGCCTTTGGTGGTGAAGACTACGAGACCCGCCGTTTTGCGTCAGTCAACGAGAAGACGCGCTCGCTGCAGATGAAGATCGTCGCCACCGATTCGATCAGCGTGCCGCTGGTGCAGCTGATCGCGGCGATCGCCATTGGCATCATCGTCTACCTCTCGACCCTGCAAGGGCTGCGCGAGAACATCACCGTGGGCACCTTCATGTCCTTCATCGTTGCCATGGGCCTATTGCTGCCGCCGGTGAAGCGTCTGACATCGGTGAACTCGCATCTGCAGCGCGGCATTGTCGCCGCTGAGAGTCTGTTCGAGCTGCTCGATAGCGAGATCGAGACCGACACCGGTCACCGGGTCATGACAAGGGCCGAGGGTCGCGTCGACTATCGCGACGTGACCCATATCTACGACCCTGAGAAGGGTCCCGTCCTCGAGGACCTGAATCTGGTCATCGAGCCAGGGCGGAGCATCGCGCTGGTCGGACGCTCCGGCAGCGGCAAGTCGACCATCGCCAGCCTCTTGCCGCGTTTCTACGATCCAACCGAAGGGCAGATCCTGATCGATGGCATCGACATTCGCGAGCTGACCCTAGCCAGCCTTCGGGCGCAGATCTCACTGGTCACCCAAGACGTCGTGCTGTTCAACGATACCCTCGCCAACAACATCGCCTACGGCCTGCAGGGCGGTGCGAGTCGCGCTGAGATCGAGCGTGTCGCGGAGGCCGCGCACGCGGCGGACTTTATCAACGCGCTGCCGCGCGGGCTGGAAACCTTGGTTGGGGATCGCGGCATCCTGCTTTCTGGCGGCCAGCGCCAGCGAGTGGCAATCGCCCGCGCCATGCTCAAGGACGCCCCGATCCTGGTGCTGGATGAGGCGACATCGGCATTGGATACCGAGGCCGAGCGACATATTCAAGCCGCCTTGGCAGCGCTGATGGAGCATCGCACGACGCTCGTGATCGCCCATCGGCTCTCAACCATCGAGCATGTCGATGAGATCCTAGTGCTTGATGCCGGTCGTATCGTCGAGCGCGGCACCCACACCGAGCTCATCGCCCGCGGCGGCTACTATGCGCGCCTGCATCGATTGCAGTTCGCCGACGGCGGACCCGAGCTGAATCAGACGTGAGGGCTCGCAATGCTGAGTCTGAGCGTCCTCGGACCACCAGACGGACCACCAGACGGAACACCGGGCGCCAGGACGGCTTTGCACAGGGTCTGAAACAGCGCTTGCAGGAGATTCCGGAACAGGTCTGGTACCAGGGTCATTGGCTCGGTTTGCTGCTGGTCCCGCTCGGTTGGATCTACTGCGGCATCGCAAGGCTGCGTCGTCAGCTCTATCGAAGGGGTTGGCTGATCTCCTACTCGGCTCCAGTACCGGTCATTGTGGTCGGTAATCTGACGGTGGGCGGGACCGGTAAGACACCCTTGGTGCTGTGGCTGGCGGGGTATCTCGCTGAGCGCGGCTATCGGCCTGGGATCGCCCTGCGCGGCTATGGACGACAGCCGTTGGACCCGGTTGAGGAACAGCCCTCGCAAGCGGGACGAGCCCTGGATCAGCCGCGCCTAGTGCCGATCAACGGTGATGCAACTGAGTTCGGGGACGAGGCCGTGCTGCTGGCCCGGCGTGCTGGCTGCCCGGTGATGGTGGGACGCGACCGGGTCGCGGTGGCGCATGCTCTTACTGAGCAGGGCGGGTGCGATCTGGTCATCACCGATGATGGACTCCAGCACTATCGGTTACGGCGCCAGCTCGAGATCCTGGTGGTCGACGGGGAGCGCCGTTTCGGCAATCGCCGTTGCCTGCCAGCAGGACCACTGCGCGAGCCGGTTAGTCGCTCACAGCAGGTCGATTTGATGATCGCGCACGGCGGCACCGCACGGGATGCGCTGCGGATGCATCTGGAGCCTGCTGAGGCGGTCAATCTGGTCGATCCTTCCCGGCGACGACCTCTCGCGGACTTTGCGGGACAGCGCATCATCGCAGTGGCGGGAATCGGCAATCCGCAACGGTTCTTCGCGATGCTGCGTCGATTGGGTCTAGACATCGTGCCTCGACCCTATCCCGACCATCACCGCTATCGCGCCGCCGACCTTGAATGCTGGGCCCGGGACACCGTGCTGATGACCGAAAAGGACGCGGTAAAATGCCTTGGCTTCGCCGGGTCGACGCATTGGTATGTGCCAGTGACGGCGGTACCCGGATCGGCCTTTGTCAGGGGATTAGGCGAAGGCTTGATGCAGCGATTTGAGACAGCCGTCGACGAGACCAAGAACGAGGATCGATGAACAGCAAGCACATCGAGCAGCGGTTTCGGGTGGTGATTCCAGCGCGCTTTGGCTCCACGCGTCTACCGGGAAAGCCACTGATCGAGATCCATGGCAAACCCCTGATTCTGTGGGTCTGGGAGCGCGCGTGCGTCAGCTCTGCGGCTGAGGTATTGATCGCGACCGATGATCCGCGTATCGCTGAGGTCTGCAGCGACGTTGGCGCCGAGGTGGTGATGACGCGCACCGATCACCGCAGTGGGTCGGAACGTCTCGCCGAGGTTGCCGAGCGCAGGGGCTGGGCGGCGGGCGATATCCTGGTCAACGTCCAGGGTGATGAGCCAGGCATCTCCCCGCAGCTGATCGATCAGGTGGCGATCGGCCTGGCGTCGCATCCGGATGCGGGCATGTCGACCCTGGCCTGCCATCTTGAGGATGCAGCTTCGCTGTTCGATCCGAATGTCGTCAAGGTCGTAACCGACGCCCAGGGCTATGCGCTCTATTTCAGTCGTGCCCCTGTTCCTTGGCACCGCGAGCAATTCTTGCGCGATCGCACTCGGCTGCCGAATGAGGTCCCGTTCCTGCGCCACATCGGGCTCTATGCCTATCAGGTCGGTTTCTTAGCACGGTATCTCGAGTGGACAGCAGCATCGCTCGAGGAAGCCGAATCCTTGGAGCAACTGCGGGTGCTTTGGCATGGTGGCCGTATCCATGTCTCATTAGCAGAGACCGTTCCTGGTCCCGGTGTTGATACCCCGGATGATCTCCAACGCGTCACACGGTGGCTCGATGAGCAGTGTTGGGCAGCGCTCGAGCCTAAGCCGGAAACAAGATGAACCGGGCTTGGACCCTCAGAGCCGGATCAGCATTCAGCGCGTCGGCGCTGCCTCGAGACCCTCGAGTAGGTGCATCAACTCTTCGGAGAACTCACCTTGAGGATCATGGATCGGAACCTCGATATGCTCGTTGGCGCGGAATACCGCCTGGCCGAACTGGTCGGTTTGAATCGGCGGCACCGCGTCGAAGGCCTCGAGCACCAAGCGTCCTCGATCATGGCCGTTTTCAGCCAGTATCTCGACGATTCGGCAGTCGCGGCCAAAGTAGGAGCAGGTGCGGCCGATCAGAGAGCGTAGGCGTTGGGTGAAGGCATCGTCGGTCATCAGCAATCTCGCGCATCAATCCAGACTATTCAAGCTGAAAATAGATGGTTGCTGAGACGAGCAAAAAAAATGCCCCGCGAGATCGCGGGGCAATTCACCACTGAGGAGGTCAGAGGACGGAAATGGCAGAGAGGGAGGTTTCCGCCTCGTTGATCATTGAGCAGAATGCGTGCCAATATTTGGCCGCAAGGGCGGAGCGTTCCGTCTTATGCGTCGACTGGCCTGAGTCAAGCTGCAATCAGACTGCAAACTGCCAAACCCAACACAAAAACCCTAAAAACGATGGGGTACGAGTGGCTGCGAATTGGATCACAGGACCGGGCTGTTGCACTATCCCGGTGCACTCTGGCCCGGTGCACTCTGGCCCGGCGCACGTTGGCTCGGCGCACGTTGGCCCGATGCATTCGTGCCCGATGCATTTGGGTGTTCGTCGCTGTTGTTTTCTCCAACTGGTTGCCTGGCCTGGCATCGTCTGGATGATGTTGATCCTAATCGCTATCAGCGTGCCGGAAGCGGCTAGCGGGCAGGGTGTGTCGAGTGGGGTGTCGAGGGGGGCGCAGGTGTTGGAGTCCGCGCAGGGGCGCCGCTCGGCTCGCAGCTGGCTCGAGCTTGAGCAAGCGCAGCGCGCCTATCGGGATCGCGTTGCGCCACTCGATCTGAAGCAGCATCGACAGCTGGAGGCCATCGAGCGGTCCCAGCAGCTTGATCTGCGCCGGCTGCAGCAGCGAAATGCCCGTGAGCTTGACCGTATTGAGCGGCAGCGACGACTCACACCGCCGAGCAATCTGGATACCTACAATGGTCCAAGCTGGGGCTCGGCTGCCGACAATCGACGCCGTGCTGAGCGTCATCGCTGGATGATTCGAGGCCAGCACCAACGACCTCCATTTCATCGCTAGGTACGCTAACCAATGACCAAAGTACGTGTTTTATTTGTCTGCATGGGAAATATCT
>NZ_JBUDPI010000157.1:0-7959 GCF_054919635.1 Halochromatium sp.
GTAGAGCGACTTGCCAACCTTGTGGCCATCAGCCGCGATGAAGGTGTTGGCGATACCACCGCCGACGACCAGCTGATCAACCTTGGTCGACAGGGCCTCAAGCACGGTCAGCTTGGTTGAGACCTTGGAGCCACCGACGATGGCCACCATCGGCCGCTTGGGATCGGCCAAGGCCTTCTGCAGCGCATCCAGCTCCTCGGCCAGCAGCAGACCGGCGCAGGCAGTTGGCGCGAACTTGCCAGCGCCGTGGGTCGAGGCCTGAGCCCGATGCGCGGTGCCGAAGGCATCCATCACATAGACATCACAGAGCGACGCATACTGCTTCGACAGCGCCTCGTCGTCCTTCTTCTCGCCCTTGTTGAAGCGCACGTTCTCGAGCAGCACCAGCTCACCGTCTGCCACCTCCGGAGCGGTCTCCAGATAATCCTTGATCAGCCGCACCTCACGGCCGAGCTTGGCGCCAAGATCGACAGCCACGGGTGCCAGCGAGTTCTCCTCGGAGTAGACACCCTCTTCCGGGCGGCCCAGGTGCGACATGACCATGACCTTGGCGCCGGCCTTGAGGCAGTGCTCAAAGGTCGGCAGCGAAGCCGTGATCCGGGCGTCGGAGGTCACCTTGCCGTTCTTGACCGGCACATTGAGATCGGAGCGGATCAGAACCCGTTTACCGGCCAGGTCAAGATCGGTGAGCTTGGTAAAGGACATAGCAATGAGCCTCATCGAAATGGTGTCAAAGAGCCTTGAGCAATCTGGAAAACCCTCGGGCTTTCCACATCGTTCTCAGCGAGATCGTTCTCAGCGGGTCGCGATAGCGGCATCGTGCTCACAGCGACAACGCAGAAGGCTCGCAGCCTGCCCCAGCGATCGTCCTATTGCTTGTGTCATTGTCATCGAACCGCCGAGCGCGCCGCGACTGATTCGGGTGCGAGAGGTCGGTGGCTCTTAGGGTCTCGCCTTCAGAGCCACCAACGCCGCAATCAGCTAATCAGCCGGCAACATGCTGCGCCATGCGCAGGAAGTTGCAGGTGTAGCCGTACTCGTTGTCATACCAGGCAACGACCTTGACGAAGGTCGGGTCGAGCATGATGCCGGCGCCGGCATCGAAGATCGAGGGCGTGCCATGACCGCGAAAATCGGTTGAGACCACCTTGTCCTCGGTGTAGGCCAGCACGCCAGCGAGATCACCCGACTCCGAGGCCGCCTTCATCGCCGCGCAGATGTCGTCGTAGCTGGCCTCTTTGCTCAGCTCGCAGGTCAGGTCGACCACCGAGACGTCCGAGGTCGGTACGCGGAAGGCCATGCCGGTCAGCTTGCCATTAAGCTCTGGCAGGACCTTGCCGACGGCCTTGGCGGCGCCAGTTGAGGACGGGATGATGTTCTCGAGGATGCCACGTCCACCGCGCCAGTCCTTCATCGAGGGACCATCGACGGTCTTCTGGGTGGCCGTGGCCGCATGCACGGTGGTCATCAGGCCACGCTTGATGCCCCAGTTGTCGTGCAGCACCTTGGAGACCGGTGCCAGACAGTTGGTGGTGCAGCTGGCAGCCGAGATGATCGCCTGACCGTCATAGGTGTTGTGGTTGACGCCATAGACGAACATCGGCGTGCTGTCCTTCGACGGCGCGCTCTGCACGACCTTCTTGGCACCAGCGTCGATATGCGCCTGGCAGGTCTCGGTCGTGAGGAAGAAGCCGGTGCACTCGAGCACCAGATCGGCCCCGATATCGCCCCAAGCCAGCTTCGATGGATCGCGCTCGGCCGTGAGGCGAATCGCGTTGCCGTTGACGGTCATGGTATTGCCATCGACCGAGACATCGCCGGCAAAGTTGCCATGCACCGAGTCGTACTTGAGCATGTAGGCCAGGTAGTCAGGGTCGAGCAGGTCGTTGATGCCAACCACCTGCATATCCGGGAAATCCTTCGCGATTGCGCGGAAGGCCATGCGACCGATACGGCCAAAGCCATTGATGCCAACTTTCAGGGTCATGGGGTTACTCCTCGTAGACGAGTGATAAAGAATAGGTAAGTCTCAGGCTCGCCCAATCAGTGAGGGATCGCCCTGGCGCTGATCGGGCGCGGATTGGATCGGCGATCCAGACCTTAGAGCAGGCTCTCGACGGCGTCGGCAACGGCCTCGGCGGTGATGCCGAACTCCTTATACACGTCCGCAGCAGGTGCCGATTCGCCAAAGGTGTCGACGCCAACCATCTTGCCGTGCATGCCCACGTATTTCGGCCAGAGATTGGAGACCCCGGCCTCGACCGCGACGCGGGCCTTGACCGCATCAGGCAAGACCGACTCCTTGTAGGCCGCATCCTGAGCATCGAAGGTATCCATTGAAGGCATCGAGACGACGCGGACCTTGCGGCCTTTGGCACTGAGCTGCTCGGCTGCCGTCGTCGCCAGCTCGACCTCGGTACCAGTGCCGATGATGATCGCATCCGGCGTGCCCTCGCAGTCGCGCAGCACATAGCCGCCCTTCTCGATCGCGCGCATCTGCTCCTCAGTGCGGCTCATGTGAGCCGCACCCTGACGCGAGAAGATCAGGGCGCTTGGGCCGCCGGTGCGCTCGATCGCGAGCTTCCAAGCGACCGCACTCTCAACCGCGTCACAGGGACGCCAGGTCGACATGCGCGGTGTCAGGCGCAGGATCGAGACCTGCTCGACTGGCTGATGGGTCGGGCCGTCTTCACCGAGGCCGATGGAATCATGGGTGTAGACAAAGATCGGGTTGATCTTCATCAGCGCCGCCATACGCACGGCGTTGCGTGCATATTCCATGAACATCAGGAAGGTCGCGCCGTAGGGCTTGAAGCCGCCGTGCAGGGTCGCACCATTCATGATGGCCGACATGCCAAACTCGCGCACGCCGTAATAGATGTAGTTACCACCTGCACCGCCCGGGCTGACGCCCTTGGCGCCCGACCAGAGGGTCAGGTTTGAGCCCGCCAGATCGGCCGAGCCGCCGAGCAGCTCAGGCAGCAATGGGCCCAGGCCATTGAGTGCGTTCTGCGAGGCCTTACGGGTCGCGATCTTTTCGGCCTTGGCATCGACCGACTTGATGAACTCCCAGGCCTTGGCATCGAAGTCCTCAGGCAGCTTGCCTGCCATGCGGCGCTCGAACTCGGCGGCCTCGGCGGGGAACTCAGCCTGATAAGCGGCGAATTTGTCATTCCATGCGCGCTCAGCATCCGCACCGCGCTGTTTCGCATCCCAGCCAGAGTAGATCGCCTCTGGGACCTCGAACGGCGGATGCGTCCAGCCCAACGCCTCGCGCGTCAGTGCAATCTCGTCGTCGCCGAGCGGTGCACCATGGCATTCCTCTTTGCCTTGCTTGTTCGGCGAGCCGAAGCCGATCACGGTCTGACAGCAGATCAGCGTCGGCTTGTCGGTCACGGCCCGCGCCTCTTCAATGGCCGCCTTGACCGCTTCGGCATCATGGCCATCCACCTTCGGGATGACATGCCAGTTGTAGGCCTCGAAGCGCTTCGGGGTATCGTCGAGGAACCAGGCCGGGACATCACCGTGACCGCGAACCTCGCCATCGATCGAGATATTGTTGTCGTCGTAGAACGCGATCAGCTTGCCCAGACCCAGCGCACCAGCCAACGAGCAAGACTCGTGCGAGATGCCTTCCATCAGGCAGCCGTCGCCGAGGAACACATAGGTGTGATGGTCGACGATCTCATGACCAGGCTTATTGAACTGCGCTGCCAAGACCTTCTCGGCCAGGGCCATGCCGACGCCATTGCTGATGCCCTGCCCGAGTGGACCGGTGGTGGTCTCGATACCGGGCGCATAGCCATACTCCGGGTGACCTGGCGTCTTCGAGTGCAGCTGGCGGAACTGTTTGATGTCCTCGATACTCACACCATAGCCAGTGAGGTGCAGCAGCGAGTAGAGCAGCATCGAGCCAT
This sequence comes from Halochromatium sp., assembly GCF_054919635.1. Classification (NCBI taxonomy): domain Bacteria; kingdom Pseudomonadati; phylum Pseudomonadota; class Gammaproteobacteria; order Chromatiales; family Chromatiaceae; genus Halochromatium; species Halochromatium sp. Next base: position 3,918 of record NZ_JBUDPI010000157.1, read on the forward strand.
GACCATTCGAGAGCACGAATCGATCGCGATCAGGCCAGTGCGGATTCTGTGGATTGTGCTGCATATAATCATTCCACAGCACCTCGGCAATGTCAGCCATGCCCATCGGCGCGCCTGGATGTCCAGATTTAGCCTTCTGGACCGCATCCATGCTGAGTGCGCGCACGGCATTGGCTAGTTCTCTGCGTGAGGACATCTGCCCCTCCTGATCAAGTTTTTTCGGGTGATTAATTCTGCTAGTGAACATGAGCCGGCGCGCCCCGGCCGGAGAGGCCACAGCGGCAGGCGCGTCTGCACGACAGCGGTCGCACTTCGATCGCCGCATATCGCGGACACTAAGCCATCCATTCTCGCCGAAACCAGACCGATAAGCCAAGCAATTGACCAGGACTTAGGATCGGACTGTGTTACCAGATCCCAATATTAAGAATTACTGAAGCATTTTGCGCAAGTACTGCCGCAGAGCCCAACTGCTAGCGCGCATCTGGCGAAGGTCACATTCAGCCGTAAACTAAATGACTTAGGGCAGATAGCTGCGGCAGGATCTTCTCGGCACGCATCAGCCATCCCGCCACTTGATGGAGCAGCCGACACTTGGGATCTGGTGCTCAGGCCCTCGGCCCGTCTCCGCCACCTGCTTCATCGCCTCGAACAGGTCTCGACGAACATACTCAGGCGCTGTCTCCTTGCGGCTCTCGTCGAGTCGCCCTCGATACTGCAGCTCGAGCGCGCTGTTATAGCCGAAGAAATCCGGTGTGCAGATCGCCCCATAGGCCTTGGCGACCTCCTGGCTCTCATCGATGACGTACGGAAACGGGAAGTCATGCTCCAAGGCCACCGCCTTCATGTTCTCGAACGAGTCCTCCGGGTAGTCGGCTGGATCATTCGCCATGATCGCAACGCTCCCAACACCGAGCGACATCAACTCCCGGGTATCGCGCACCAGGCGCTCTCGCACCGCCTTCACGTAGGGGCAGTGGTTGCAGATGAACATCACCAGCAGGCCGTTTGGACCCAGGCAGTCATCGCGCCGCCAGGTGCGGCCATCGACCCCGGGGAGTGCAAAATCAGGCGCCTTCTGACCGAAGTCGCAAACCGGTGTTTCGAGTGAGACCATCGTCTAAGACCCTCCAAAGCGATCAACTTTATCGGTTGCTATGGTAACCCAACGAGCAGGCCGACCAAGGCCGGAAATCCTGGCCCAGGGTGGACTCTAGGGCGCCATTTTCAGCCCACCGAGGCACCCAACGAAGCCGATTGAGGACGGCCTTATACCACTGTTTTTAATAATATTATTGGCAACCAAAGGGGGCTCGCTTGGGGGTCCTGAATGGCCCGAGCCCCTGTGAACAAGCGTGGCAATCGTTTACACTGGTCGACTCTCGTCAATTGATTAACCATCCGCAACGCGACGCTACCGGCCATCCTTCGGCCATCTTCCGGCGGCTGCGGCGGAGCCTAACGAGAGACCTTCGATCTATGTCAGAGAATTTCATTTTTACCTCAGAGTCGGTCTCTGAGGGCCATCCGGACAAGGTTGCTGATCAGATCTCGGATGCCGTCCTCGACGACATTCTGGCCAACGATAGCAATCCCGAGCACGCCCGAGTCGCCTGCGAAACCATGGTCAAGACCGGCGCGGTCATCGTCGCCGGCGAGATCACCACCGACCACTGGGTCGACTTCGACACCCTGGTGCGTGGCGTCGTCAATGACATCGGCTACGACAGCTCCGATGTCGGCTTCGACGGCAACACCTGCGCGGTGATGTCGCTGGTCGGCAAGCAGTCCACCGATATCGCCCAAGGCGTCGATCGCAGCAGCCCCGAGGAGCAGGGCGCCGGCGACCAGGGCCTGATGTTCGGCTATGCGACCAACGAGACCGACGTGCTGATGCCAGCGCCGATCACCTATGCGCACCGCTTGGTCGAGCGCCAGTCGGAGATGCGCAAGGAGAAGGTGCTCGAGTGGCTGCGCCCGGACGCCAAGAGCCAGGTCACCATGCGCTACGAGAACGGCTTCGCGGTTGCCGTCGACGCCGTGGTCCTGTCCACCCAGCATGATCCGGACATCGACTACAAGCACCTGCAGGAAGCGGTGATGGAGAACATCATCAAACCGGTGATCCCGACCGAGTGGATTCACAAGGACACCAAGTTCCACATCAACCCGACCGGCAGCTTCGTCATCGGCGGCCCCGTGGGCGACTGCGGCCTGACCGGACGCAAGATCATCGTCGACACCTATGGTGGTATGGCGCGTCACGGCGGCGGTGCCTTCTCCGGCAAGGACCCGTCGAAGGTCGACCGCTCAGCGGCCTACGCTGGCCGTTATGTGGCCAAGAACATCGTCGCCGCTGGCCTTGCAGATCGCTGCGAGATCCAGATCTCCTACGCGATCGGCGTCGCCGAGCCGACCTCGATCTCGGTCGAGACCTTCGGCACCGCGAAGATCGACGAGGAGCGCATCGCAACCCTGGTCCGCGAGCACTTCGACCTGCGCCCCTACGCGCTGATCAACATGCTGGGTCTGGTCAAGCCGATCTACCGCAAGACCGCCGCCTACGGGCATTTCGGCCGCGAGCTGCCGGAGTTCGGCTGGGAGCGCACCGATAAGGCCGCGCAACTGAAAGACGCTGCTGGGCTCTAAGCGCCCGATCGACATCCTCAATCTCGCGCGAGGAGCGCTGCAACAGGACCGAAACAGGCGTCCTGCCAGGCTCGCGGGGGATACATCAGATCAACGGCGCTCACTCACGATACTCAGGAGCTGAATACCATGAGTGAGTTCAACGACTATAAGGTTGCAGACATCGCCTTGGCCGATTACGGCCGCAAAGAGCTGGACATCGCCGAGACCGAGATGCCGGGCCTGATGGCCCTGCGCACGAAGTACTGCGACAGCAAGCCGCTCAAGGGCGCGCGCATCACCGGCAGCCTGCACATGACCATCCAGACCGCGGTCCTGATCGAGACCCTGGTCGAGCTCGGCGCCGAGGTGCGCTGGGCCTCGTGCAACATCTTCTCGACTCAGGATCATGCCGCTGCAGCCATGGCCGCGCGCGGCATCCCGGTCTATGCCTGGAAGGGCGAGACGCTGGAAGAGTACTGGTGGTGCACCGAGCAGGTGCTGAACTGGCCCGACGGCAAGGGGCCGAACATGATCCTCGACGACGGCGGCGACGCCACCCTGCTGGTGCACAAGGGCGTCGAGTTCGAGAAGGCCGGAGCCGTGCCGACGGCTGACCCGGATGACGATGAAGAGTTCACCGCCGTGCTCGGCGTGCTCGGGCGCACCTTCGAGAAGGACCGCGAGCATTGGCACAAGATCGCCAAGGACATCAAGGGCGTCACCGAGGAGACCACCACCGGTGTCCATCGCCTCTACGAGATGTTCAAGAAGGGCACCCTGCTGTTCCCGGCGATGAACGTCAACGATTCGGTCACCAAGTCGAAGTTCGACAACCTCTACGGCTGCCGCGAATCGCTGGTCGACGCCATCAAGCGCGCCACCGATGTGATGATCGCGGGCAAGGTCGCGGTGGTCTGTGGCTATGGCGATGTCGGTAAGGGCTCGGCAGCCTCGCTGCGTGGTCTCGGCGCCAACGTCTGGGTCACCGAGATCGATCCGATCTGTGCGCTGCAGGCGGCGATGGAAGGCTATCGCGTTGTACGCCTCGATGACGTCATCGATCAGGCCGACATCTTCGTCACCGCAACCGGCAACAAGGACATCATCACCTACAGCCACATGTCGCGGATGAAGGATCAGGCCATCGTCTGCAACATCGGCCACTTCGACAACGAGATCCAGGTCAACTCCCTGAAGGATCTGGAGTGGATCGAGATCAAGCCACAGGTCGATCAGATCATCTTCCCGGATGGCCATCGCATCACCCTGCTGGCACGCGGGCGCCTCGTGAATCTGGGCTGCGCGACAGGACATCCGAGCTTCGTGATGTCGAACTCGTTCACCAACCAGGTGGTCGCGCAGATCGAGATCTTCAACAAGCCCAATGAGTATCCGCTGGGCGTGCACATCC
>NZ_JBUDPI010000158.1:0-7958 GCF_054919635.1 Halochromatium sp.
ACGACAGCACCGACCGCGTCGCCGGCGGCCTCTCGATCTCAGCACCGATCGAGCGCCGCCAATTGGATTGGATCACAGACCTTCAGCAGGCAGGCAGCAGCATCTCCGAGCAGCTCGGCTAGGTCGCGCAAGTGTCTGCCTTATCTAGCCTCGCCCCAAACCGTACCCTGAATCCTTCGACGGGGAGCAGAACCATCCGGAAGCTCAACGCCCAGTCCAACGCCCAGACACAATTAGCAAGATCGGTGACGGTACTCGCCAGCCGAGCTCGATGGATAACGGTGTCCAGACTGAGCACATCCCGTGCATCGCGGCCATGTTGTCGAGATGGAGGAATGCCTTACTATTGCGGCGCCCTCCCCCACCCTCGATGGAGATTTCACGATGACCGATCCAAAGACTGATACCCTGCTAGCCCCTGTGCCGCCCTTCGGCGACCTCGAGAAGAACTGGGGCTGGCTGCTGGCCTTCGGCCTCTTCTCTATCATCCTCGGCACCATTGGCCTCGGCATGACCTTTATGCTGACCGAGCTGGCGGTGGTGTTCTTCGCTGCGCTGCTCATCATCGGCGGCGTCTTCCAGATCCTCGATGCCTTCAAGTGCCAAGGCTGGAAGAGCACCGTCTGGCATGTGCTGATCGCGCTCCTCTATGTGGGCGTCGGTGTGTACATGGCGATCCATCCCGTGGTCGCCGCGGTGTCTCTGACGCTGGTCGTTGGCGCGATGCTGATCGCGGCTGGCATTGCCCGCGCCATCATCGCCTTTCAGGTCAAGCCGGCCCAGGGTTGGTACTGGCCGCTGATCTCCGGAATCATCTCGTTGATCCTCGGTGGTCTCATCCTAGCGGAGTGGCCGCAGTCTGGGCTCTTCATCATCGGGCTGTTCATCGCCATCGAGCTCATCTTCAACGGCTGGTCCTATCTGTTCATCGCGCTCGCCGCCCGCGCTTCTGGCAAGAACAGGCAAGCGTCAGGCGGCACAACCGTCGCCTAATCCCTGTTCAGAGTGCGTGAGCTCAGACTTCCAAAGCTCGGACCTCCTAAGTCCAGACTTCCTGAGCTCGAACGGCCTGGGCCAAGAGCCGGTCAACATGGCCGGCTCCCCTCGGCCTTCTGCCGGCAACGGCAGGGATACCCCACAGCTCGCGTGTCGAGCGTACTCGTCTACACTGAAGCCCGTCCGGACACCGAGGACCCAGACGCTGCGATGCAGCGCGCGTATTGGCAGCATTCCGAGCAAGACCACGTAGCTCGATCCTTGCGAGTCTCAGGGATGCGACGACCAAACAACCAGAAAACTCCCGCTAAGACCTCCTGCTAAGACGAGGCTCATGAGGCGGCTTCTGCCAGCCAGGCGATGCTCATGGCGCGGCATTTGCTGTTTTCTGTCGAGGGGATCCAGAAACCAAAGTGGGAACCACCACTGACGGAGGCATAAGATGAAAGAGGGCGTCATCCTCGCGATCGATCAAGGCACCACGGGCTCGACGGTGCTGCTCTTCGACCACGCCGGCCAGATTCGCAGCCGCGCCTATTCCGAGTTCACTCAGCATTACCCGAAGCCGGGCTGGGTCGAGCACGATGCCGAGGAGATCATCCTGGTGACCATGAAGGTGATCGCCGAGGCGCTGAAGGCCGGAGGGATCTCGCCGAACGATATCCAAGGCATCGGTATTACCAATCAGCGCGAGACCGCGGTGCTCTGGCAGCGCTCTAACGGCAAGCCGGTCGGCCGTGCCATCGTTTGGCAGGATCGACGCACGGCTGGGTTCTGCGACCAGCTCAAGGCTGAGGGCCACACCGAGACGGTTCAGCAGAAGACCGGGTTGGTGATCGACCCCTACTTCTCCGGCACCAAGATCAAGTGGATGCTGGACAATACCCCTGGCCTGCGCGATCGCGCGAAACGTGGGGAGATCTGTTTCGGCACCATCGACTCCTGGTTGGTCTACAACCTCACTGGCTGCAAGACCCACATCACGGACTATTCCAACGCCTCGCGCACCCTGCTCTACAACATCCGCGAGCTGCGCTGGGATGAGGAGCTGTTGGAGCTGCTGGATATTCCCGCTGAGATCCTGCCGGAGGTGCGGCCTTCGTCAGAGGTCTATGGCGAGACCGATCCGCAGATGTTCTTCGGCACGCACGGTATCCCCGTCGCCGGCATTGCAGGCGATCAGCAGGCGGCGCTGTTCGGTCAGGCCTGTTACAAGCGCGGCATGGCCAAGAACACCTATGGCACCGGCTCCTTTGTACTGATGAACACGGGCACTGAGGCGGTGACAAGCAACGAGCAACTCTTGACCACCATCGCTTGGGGTATTGGCAACGAGCCGGTCGAATATGCACTTGAGGGCGCGATCTTCGTCACTGGCTCAGCCGTGCAATGGCTGCGCGATGGTCTGGAGATGATCACGCACGCGAAGGAGACGCGCGAGCTCGCACGCTCGGTACCGGAGAACGAGGATGTCTACTTCGTGCCCGCTTTGGTTGGGCTTGGCGCCCCCCATTGGGACCCTTACGCCCGCGGGCTGCTGATCGGCCTCACCCGCGGCACCACACGCGGACACATTGCGCGCGCAGCGCTCGAGAGCATGGCCTATCAAACGCGCGACGTGATCGAGGCCATGGAGCGTGACTCGGGCATCCAGCTCAAGGAACTACGCTGCGACGGCGGCGCCTCGGTGAACAGCGTCTTGATGCAGTTCCAGTCCGACATCCTCGGCGTCAAGGTTGAGGTGCCAAGCATCATCGAGACCACGGCGCTCGGCGCTGCTTATCTGGCCGGTCTCGCGGTTGGTTTCTGGGAGAGTCGCGATGAGATCGCCGAGAAGTGGGCACTGGATGTGCGCTATCGCCCACGCATCGACCAGGCCAAGCGCGAGAAGCTGTTCAAGCGCTGGCATCGTGCGGTGGAGCTGGCGAAGGGTTGGGCGCGGGAGGAGGAGTGAAGAGCGGTGAATATCAGCGGATACTCGCTGCCTGATGCCTGATGCCTGATGTGTGACGACTGTTGGGGGAACGTATGCAGTTACGGGATAGCAATATCGCCAAATTGCCGGACCGCGTGTTCGATGCGCTGATCATCGGCGGTGGGATCAACGGAGCCGTCTCGGCGGCCGCGCTGTCTGGCAAGGGCGCGAGTGTGGCCTTGATCGATCAGCGCGACTTCGCTGGCTTTACCAGTCAGCAGTCGTCGAACCTGGCTTGGGGCGGCATCAAGTACCTGGAGAGCGGCGACTATGGGCTGGTGCGCAAGCTGTGCCTGAGCCGTAACCATCTCATCGACAGCTATCCGAGCCGGGTGCAAGAGATTCGTTTCTTCGCCACGATCGACAAGGGGTTTCGTTTCTCGCCGCTGTTCCTTTGGCTGGGCACCTGGGTCTATTGGCTCTTTGGTAACGGCTACACGCGCATCCCGCGGTTTCTGACCAAGCGCCGTATCGACTCCGAGGAGCCGGTGGTCAACACCCGCAAGGCGGCGGGCGGCTTCGAGTATTCCGATGCCTATCTGCACGATAACGACTCGCGCTTCGTGTTTCAGTTTGTGCGCGCGGCGATGGACCGCGGCACCATTGCGGCCAACTATGTCGAGTCGCTGGGCTCAAGGCGCGAGAACGGTGTTTGGGTCACCGCGGCACGCGATACCCAGAGCGGAGAGACCGTTCAGATCCGCTCCAAGATGCTCATCAATGCCGCCGGACCCTTCGCTGACGGGCTCAATCAGCGCAACGGCGAGCAGACCGAGCATCAGCATCTGTTCTCCAAGGGCATCCACCTGATCGTGCGGCAGGTGACCCCGGAGCCGCACATCCTGACCTTCTTCGCCGATGACGGGCGGCTGTTTTTCGTCATCCCGATGGGCGTGCGCACCTGTATCGGCACCACCGACACAAGGGTCGAGAGTCCGTTCACCGAGGTGACGGACGAGGATCGGGATTTTGTGCTCGAGAACATCAACAAGCGGCTGAACCTAGCGCGACCGCTGACCCGGGCCGACATCATCGCCGAGCGCTGCGGCGTACGTCCGCTGGTAGTCAAGCGCAAGGGTGACGACGAAGGCGACGGCGAGCGCGACTGGATGCAGCTCTCGCGCAAGCACGAGATCGACGTCGACCGCGGGCATGCGCATGTCTCGATCTACGGCGGCAAGCTGACCGACTGCGTCAATGTCGGCAACGAGGTCTCGGAGATCGCCGCCGAGCTTGGCATCGCGTTGCCACACGCGCGCTACCGCTGGTATGGCGAGCCGCATCGCTCGGTGTACGAGGAGTACATGCATCAAGCGCGGCTGATGGATCTGGACAGTTACACCTCGCCGGATTCGATCGAGCCGCTCTCCAGCCGGCTCTGGCGTCGCTACGACCAGCAGGCCTTCGAGCTGTTGGCGCAGATCCGCGAAGACCCGAGCCAGGCCGAGGTGCTGATCAAGGGTACCGATTACACGCGCTGCGAGATCCAGCTTGCCAAGCGCCAGGAGCTGATCGTCAAGCTGGAAGATTTCTTGCGCCGGCGCTCGAAGATTGCACTCGTCATCCCACGCCCGACCATCCAGCATGCCGAGGGCCTGATGGAAGCCTGCAAGATCCTGTTCGGCGATCAGGCCAAGGCGCGCTATGACGAGTATTTCTGCAAGGATTGCGAGGTCACGCCAGCTCAGTCACAGCAGACACCCGCAGCTGCATAACTTGAGATGACCCCCAGCACGGCCAGAGAGATCGCATCGCGGGCTGCCCGGCTAACAGTGAGGCATGCAATGACCTTCGATGGATTTCTGCGCATGGGAAAGGCTGACCTCTGGATATCGGCCGAATGTCGGATGTCGCGACGATAGATCGATCAGATGCTCACCCGACACTTGATCCGACGATCAGAGCAGGAAACACGATAACAATGCGCCATCTACCTGCCGAATGGGAGCCGCAACAGGCGGTCATGCTGACCTGGCCGCACGGGGATACCGATTGGGCCGCGCAGCTCGACGCGGTTGAGGGCGTCTATCGACATCTAGCACGACTGATCACTGCAGAGGAGGATCTCCTGATCGTCTGCCGGGATCAGGCGCATCGGCAGATGATCCAAGCGCAGCTGAGTGAATCACCGGACAAGGATTGCGCCGCTGTCGGAACTAGAACTAGCGCTGGAGCTGAGGCTGCACCAGTCGAAGCAGCGAAGACCAAACCAGAAGCCGATGTCGGAGCTGAAGCCAGCGCCAAGGGTCAGAACGGGCAAGGGCGTATTCGGTTTACCGTTGCCCCGAGTAACGACAGCTGGGCGCGCGATCATGGGCCGATCAGCGTCATCGATCGCGCCACCAACGCGCGCATCCTGATCGACTTCCGCTTCAACGGCTGGGGTGGTAAGCATCCAGCCGAGCTCGATGATCGGATCACCTCGCAGGTGTTCGCCGCCGGTGGCTTTGCAGACTGCACAGACGTTGCAGACCGTGCCGATTTTGCAGCGCCAGACCGAGCGCAGTTGGCTCAACCAGCGGCAAGCCCCAGCACATCCCCCAACGCGTCCGTTTTCAGAGACGCCGGCGTGAACAGCGCCCGTGACCACCTGGAATCAAGCCCTCTGGTACTCGAAGGCGGCGCTATCGAAACCGACGACGCCGGCAGCCTGCTTGCCGTGCGCCGAACGATCATCGATCCCAAGCGCAACCCAGGTTGGAGCCAGGCGGCGATCGAGGCCGAGCTGCGGGAGCGACTGGGTATCGAGCGCTTCCTCTGGCTCGAGCACGGCCAGCTCAGCGGCGATGATACCGATGGGCACATCGATACCCTCGCCCGCTTTTGCGATCCGCAGACCATCTGCTATGCGGCGAGCGATGATCCGCGCGACCCGGATCATCCCGCATTGGAGCGGCTTGCAACCGAGCTGCGCGCACTGCGCCAGCGCAACGGCGAGCCCTATCGCTTGGTCGCCCTTCCGCAACCGGCACCCATCCATGATGAGGATGGCCAGCGCTTGCCCGCTGGCTATGCCAATTTCCTGATCATCAACCGCGCCGTGCTCGTCCCGGTCTACGACGACCCCGCGGATACCCTGGCCTGCGAGCGCCTAGCCCTGTGTTTTCCGGGCCGACGCATCGAGCCCGTGGATTGCCGACCGCTGATTCGCCAAGGCGGCAGCCTGCACTGCATCACCATGCAATTACCGACTGAGTGACTGCTCAGAAATGGCTGCTCGATTTCGGAGCGACCGGTCGCGGCGGCTCAGGGATGCAAATGATGGACACTGCCCTAGCGAGGTTTCGCCTCAGGCCAATGCCCTCGGCTTGCTGCACCGCGCACAAACCTTGATTCATCGGCAAGCTCCCACGGCGCTTGTGCTCAGGCGATCAGGCGGAATGGCGATCCTCCTTTGCTCACAGACTCAACAGGGTCATCATGCGCTCCACCGAGCAGTCCTCGAAGGCCGCTTGATCGGCACAGAGCGCGAGGATCTGGTCGCTGCTCTTCTGACTGATGCGCCCGCGCAGGTAGCGCTCGAACTTGGCCTCGAGCAATGGGATGCCCTCGGCGCGACGGCGCCGATGACCAACCGGATAATCGACGCTGACCTTCTCGGTGCTTGAGCCATCGCTGAAGAACACCTGCACGGCGTTACCGATCGCACGCTTATCTGGCTCTAGGTACTCACGGGTGAAGCGCTCGTTCTCAACCACCTCCATCTTGGCGCGCAGCTGATCGATCAGCGGATTCGCGGCAGCGCTGTCTTCGTAGTCATCGGCACTGAGGCTGCCTTGGATCAGCGGCACCGCGACCATGTATTGCAGGCAATGGTCGCGATCCGCCGGATTGTTCAGCGGTCCGGTCTTGTTGATGATCCGATCACCGGATTCGGTGGTCTCGATCAGGATGCGCTCGATCTGATCGACCCGGTCCTTGACCTGCGGATGCAGGCTGATCGCCGCCTCGACCGCGGTCTGGGCATGGAACTCGGCCGGATAGCTGATCTTAAACAGCACGTTCTCCATCACATAGGTGCCGAAGGGCTGCTGCAAGCGGATCGGCTTGCCGCTAAAGCTGACGTCTTGGAAGCCCCAGCCCTTGGCCGTCAAGGCCGATGGATAGCCGATCTCGCCGCTGGCAGCGACCAATGCCAGGAATAGCCCACGCGCCGACGCATCGCCCGCCGCCCAGGATTTGCGCGGCCCAGTGTTGGGCGCATGCCGATAGGTCCGCAGCGCCGAGCCGTCCAGCCAGGCGTGAGAGACAGCACTCAACACCTCATCGCGGCTGCAACCGAGCATCGCCGCCGAGACCGCCGCCGAAGCGATGCGCACCAGCAGCACATGATCCAACCCGACCCGATTGAAGCTGTTCTCGAGCGCGAGCACGCCCTGGATCTCGTGCGCCTTGATCATCGCCCGCAGCACATCGCCGAGCCTGACCGAGACTCCACCACGCGAGCCGTTTTGACGTGAGCGAAAATCCGCCAGCGCCAAGATCGCGCCGAGATTATCGGAAGGATGGCCCCACTCCGCTGCCAGCCAGGTATCGTTGTAGTCGAGCCAGCGCACCATGGCGCCGATGTTCCAGGCGGCGCGCAGCGGATCGAGCTCGTAGGAGGTTCCTGGTACGCGGGAGCCCCCCGGCACCTGGGTACCGGGCACCATCGGTCCGAGCAATTTGGTGCAGGCCGGATAGTTCAGCGCCAAGAGCGCACAGCCAACGCTGTCCATCCAATCGTAGCGGGCGGTCTCCATCGCCTCGCGGCTCTGGCGGACATCGAAGTTCAGCACATAATCGGTGATCTGCTGGATCACCTCGTCGTACTTGGGACGCGAGGCGTCCAGGGTGGCGGCTTTGCTCATCAAGAACGCTCCTCAATCGGAACCCAGGGCCGATTCTCGGGACCCGTGTAGTTGGCAGATGGACGGATGATCTTGCCATCCTCGCGCTGCTCGATCACATGCGCGCCCCAGCCGGTAACGCGCGAGATCACGAACAG